>PXEI01000001.1 GCA_003564775.1 Spirochaetaceae bacterium | reverse complement strand
CCCAAAGAAATACGGGCGGTGGGCGGCGGCACCAAGAGCCGATTGTGGCTACAGATTATCAGCGACATCACCGGGGTTGAACAGGTAATTGTGGAGACAACTATTGGCGCGTCGTATGGCGATGCGTATCTTGCCGGAGTTGGGGCCGGGGTCTTTGACGGCTTTGATACTTTGGAAAACTCCTGGGTAAAGGTGAAGGAAGTTGTCAAACCGAACCCCAAGAACGCGGCGGTCTATGACTACCTTTACGCAGTGTATCGTGACCTTTATCCCAGCCTCAAACAGAACATGAGTCGTCTTTCAGCCTTGCAACGGGGGGAGATTGAGTGGGCGCAGTAGGATCGGACAGGGGGCTTATGTACATGCAGGCTGTTGTCTTTGATTTTGACGGCGTAGTTGTAGATACCGAGACTCCGGAGTTGCAAAGCTACGAAGAAATGTTTGCCCAGTACAATGTGACCTTCCCAATAGAGACCTGGATCGCCACTGTCGGCGGTAACCTGAGCTTTGACGTGTACGAATACCTGAACGCTACGGTAGCTGAGCAGGGAACTGGCGGGTCGCTTGATATAGTTAGTCTGCGGGACCGGAGGCGGCGCAGACACTGGGAGCTTGTGCTACAGGAAGGCATTTGTGAGGGAGTTGTCGAGACTCTGGAGCAGGCGCGGGCTCTTGGTTTGAGGATCGCTTTAGCGTCTAGTTCAAAGTCGGACTGGGTGGTGCCGCTTCTGGAACGGCACAATCTCAAGTCGTACTTCGAGGTGATAGTGACAGCTGATCTCGTACAGAGGGTTAAGCCAGATCCTGAACTCTATACGCGGGCTCTGAGCGGTATAGATGTTGCACCGCATATGGCAGTTGCAATTGAAGACTCGGTCAATGGACTCAAGGCTGCAAAGTCTGCAGGAATGGCTTGCGTGGTTGTGCCGAACCCTATTACCTCGCGGCTGACCTGGCCCTCGGAATTGTCATATGTACGTTTGGACAGTTTAAAGGACCTATCACTCAGTGATGTTTCGGCAACTATGATAAACCGGTGAGTATGTGAAGTCACGGTCTCGGGAGGACCTAGTCAATGGATAACAAGAACAGCTTGCTTGAGGTCAAGGACCTACGAACATACTTCAAAAGCGAGGAAGGCATTGCAAAGGCGGTTGACGGTGTCAGCTTCCGCATAGACAGTGGCGAGACTCTGGCCGTAGTAGGAGAGTCAGGTTCTGGAAAATCTGTAACCAGCCTCTCTATAATGCAGCTGCTGCCCTCTGCCGGGTACATAGCCGGAGGTCAGATTCTGTTTGAAGGCGAGGATCTCTGCCTGAAGTCGGAAGCCGCCATGCGAAAAATCCGGGGCAACGATATCGCCATGATCTTCCAGGAACCTATGACCAGCCTGAACCCGGTGCATACCGTTGGAGCCCAGGTAGCAGAGTCAATCATCCTGCATCAGAAGAAAAGCGCTCACGACGCCAAAGAGATTGCCATCGAAATGCTTGACCTGGTTGGCATCCCCGAGGCCCGCAAGCGCAGCTCCAACTATCCCCATCAAATGTCGGGTGGAATGCGGCAACGTGTCATGATCGCTACCGCTCTGTCCTGTAATCCTAAACTACTCATAGCCGACGAGCCCACAACCGCTTTGGATGTGAGTGTTCAGGCACAGATCCTGGAGCTCATAAAAAAACTTCAGAAAGAGTTGGGGATGGCGATGTTGTACATCAGCCATGACCTGGCGGTAGTTTCCAGCCTTGCGGACCGTATAGTCGTTATGTACGGCGGGCGTGCAGTTGAGGATGCAGATGTGCATTCGCTGTATAAGAACCCACGAATGCCGTACACAATTGGGTTGCTTCACTCCCTCCCGCGAGTAGACACGGCCGACGATCGCAAGGATCGCCTTGAGGCAATTCCCGGCAGCGTTCCGAGTGCCGACCACATGCCACAAGGTTGCTCCTTTCACCCGCGCTGCAAGTTTGCAACCGACGCCTGCCGCCAGGCTGTGCCGGAGCTCGAAGACTCCGGGGATGGGCATATGGTTCGGTGCATCCGCTGGCGCGAAGTTCAGGCGGAACGCGAGCAGCCAGGTGGGGAAGACGTGGCGACCGCCAGGGCCGCACGTGCCTCGTACGACGAGAACTCCGAGTACCTGCTTAAGGTAAAGGACCTGCGCTCAGCTTTTCCAATCAAAGGCGGAATACTCTCGCGTGAGGTCGCACGAGTGCAGGCAGTTGGTGGCGTGTCGGTGAGCATACGGCCAGGAGAGGTTGTCGGCCTTGTTGGTGAGTCCGGTTCAGGGAAGACCACAACCGGCCGGTCTATCCTTGGCCTTCTGGACCACGTCTACTGCAGCGGTTCGGTAGACTTTAACGGCGTCGACCTTGCCAAACTCAACCGCAAGCAGATGCGCCCCTTTCGCAAGGACCTCCAGCTCGTATTCCAGGACCCGTACTCGAGTTTGAACCCGCGTATGAACGTGGGTGATATAATTGGTGAGGGTATTGGAATTCACCATTTGGCGCGCGGCAAAGAGAAAGAGAAGCGAGT
>PXEI01000493.1 GCA_003564775.1 Spirochaetaceae bacterium | reverse complement strand
AGCCAAGCACTACTCATATATTGCTAGGATCAGGGAGGACTACGCATTCAAGTACGCGGCATCAATGGCCTACGAAGGTCACAAGAAGGCTACCCGCGATGTCGACGAAGCTCTTGAACGAGTGCTTCTGGAGTTCTCACTCTACAATATGTCCCAGAATCCAATCCGTCTGTACCTGAAGAAATCAGATCATGCCACTCCGCTTCACGATCTCGCCGAAACAATTCTCAACAAGCTCCCGAACCTCAAGAAGGTCGCCTACGAAACCCCAGGCCTTGGGCGGTTTGTTGCTGATGTAGAGACTCGATTTAAGACAGACGAGGAAGATGAGAATGGCTAACAACACGCTGAACGGTACGGCTTACAGCCGCCCGTTAGCGTGGGCGTGTACGAGGTTAAGAAACTAAAATCTAGCTGATTGAAAGGAAGAGGCCACACCAATTGCTTTTACAGGTGTGTAGGCTGGGGGCGCGTTTGAGTGGTAACACTTCGGCGGAACTTGCCCCGACAATGTGCCGCGACCGATGCCGTAAGGCGTCTACCCAGTCTGGGGCGCTAGCCAAAACTACAGGCCGTAGTAAGAAAACGAATGATGCAGCCTCGTAAGCTGACGGCAGGCAGATATAGCTGGGAGAGCCTGTCTGGGGGATAAACCTGGTAGTGCGGGATACTCGCCGACCCTCTACGTTTAAGGGGAAGGCCGATGTCGGTTGGGAAGGAAAGAGCATGATCACCAACCGAGAACCCGGGGTAAGGTCAACGGCATGTAGTGAAAGATTTTAGGAGCTCTAACCTGAGGCCCCGGCACCTCCTGCGGACTCCGCCGCAGGAAGCGCGAACCGGAAGGATGAAACCTTTTAGGCAGAGTGCGACGGGTGTAGGGGAGTCGGAGTGGCCCTGAAGTGTTGACGGACAGGACAGCAAAACCTGTCAAGAGCGTGAGGCCATACTTCGACCGTGTTTGGAAAGTAAGAAAGGACGCATGAATGCGCTGGTCACGCCAGCAAGGTTATTAACATGTCTGAAACAGTTCAAGTCTTACAATCCAAACTGTCCCGTGCAGCGAAACAGAAGCTGGACAGGAGATTCGGAGCGCTCTACGACAAGATTTATCGTAGAGATGTGCTGAAGGAGGCATGGAGACGTGTCAGGGCGAATAAAGGATCTCCGGGCATCGACGAGCAGGACTTCGAGTGGATAGAGCAGGTGGCCGGGGTCGGCTGGTTTCTCGACGGTATCCGTCGGGAACTCAAGACCCAACGCTATCGCGCGAAACCCGTGAAGCGATGCTGGATAGAAAAGCCCGGCAAACCTGAAAAGCGCCCCTTGGGAATCCCGATTATCCGCGACCGGGTCGTGCAAATGGCCTGCAAGCTGGTGATCGAACCGATCTTCGAGAAGAACTTTCTTGCGTGGTCGTACGGGTTTCGCCCGAAGCGCAGTGCCAAGCAGGCCATCTTGAAGATACAGCGCGCCATCACACATGCGGGACAAACCGTTGTCGTGGACGCTGACATCAAGGGATTCTTTGACAATGTTGACCATGACATCCTGATGAAGCTTGTCCAACGGCGCATCAGCGACCCACGGGTGCTGAGGTTGCTTCGCGGCTGGCTAAAGGCAGGGGTTATGGAAGACGGCGTCTACGAGCCACCGGACGGAACTGGCACACCACAAGGGGGCGTGATCAGCCCTCTGATGGCGAATGTGTATTTGCATAGCCTCGATAAGATGTTCGCCGAGAGCAATCTCACGGGCACCTGGGTCAGGTACGCAGACGACATCGTCATAGCAGCCCACGGAGGAGGACGGCATATACTGAAGAGACTTCGGGAAATGCTTGCCCGACTGAAACTGGAACTAAGCGAGGCAAAAACCCGCTTGGTCAATGCCGAGGAAGGGTTCGATTTTCTTGGGGTACATTTCAAGCTCTGCGCAGTCACGACACCGGGCAAGAAGCTCAAACAGGTATGTCGGCTCTGGCCATCAGACCGATCCATGAAACGTATACGCGAAAAGGTCAGGCGTAAAATCGGGCGGCGCTACAACATGAGTCTCGAAGAGATGATTGACGAGCTCAACCCTGTGCTGCGCGGGTGGCACAACTACCACAGGGCAGTTGACCCGCAACGCAAACGTATCGTAGCCTTGAACTATTACGTGTGGGATCGACTTCGAGGATTCCTAAGGCGGAAGTACAACGACGAGACGAGGAGTTGCAGGAGACTCCGTGGCGGCTTGCTCGCCAAGCTGGGCTTGTACCAGTTCGCATAGTCATGTGCTTCATCGACAACGGATACTGATAAGCACACGGGGAAGGTCGTCGGAAAGCCGTAACGGGGAAAACCCGACTTACGGTTTGACGAGGGGACCAACGGAAGGACAGCAAAGGAGAACTGTGAACCCGCCGCCCATATCGAAAGAGGGACGAGCGGAAACCCTCGACCTAAAGTTGTCTGCACAAAGGTTCTACTCTACTCGCCATAGTAAAATGTCTTGCCAAACCCATCTCGAAATGAGACATTAATCATTATGAAAACTT
>PXEI01000024.1 GCA_003564775.1 Spirochaetaceae bacterium | reverse complement strand
GAACAGAATTGAACTGGTGTTTGTCGGTGGCGAAAACGCACCGGCCGCCGGTGTGGTAGATGTGCTCCAAGAGAACGGTATTCCGGTTATCGGCCCGCACAAGGAAGCTGCGCGTTTGGAGTTCAGCAAAAAGTTCTCCAAGGAGTTCATGCAACGGCATAGTATTCCTACGGCGGCAGCCAGAACTTTTGAGTCCGGGCAACACTCTGAGTTTCAAAACTATCTGGACGAGTTGGCCGGTACGATTGTTCTCAAAAAGAGCGGATTAGCGGCCGGGAAAGGCGTTCTCGAGTCGGCCGACAAAAACGAGTTACTCCGCTTTGGCCGCAAGGTGCTCGACTCAGACTCACTTATCGTAGAAGAGTTTCTCAAGGGCTTTGAGGTCTCAGGCTTTGCACTGTGTGACGGTACGAACCACGTCATGCTGCCGTTTTGCGCAGACTACAAAAAGGCGCGTGATAACGACCGCGGACCTAATACCGGCGGCATGGGTGCGGTGTGTCCCGTTCCCTGGCTGGACAAAGCCCAGATAGAACGAATAAGGGCAGAGTTGATTGAGCCGACCTTTCACGGACTCTACGCCGACGGCCTGAGTTATCGCGGAGTGGTGTACTTTGGGATTATGGTCACTGAACAAGGTCCTAAGCTCCTTGAGTACAATGTGCGTTTTGGTGATCCGGAGGCCCAGGTACTTATCCCGCTTATCGAGACTGACTTTGCTGCACTTTGTTCGGCAATGGTTGAGGGCAAGTTACGCAAAGAGGTAGCTCAGATGTCGGAACAGGCGGCTCTGTGCGTCGTCGTGGCCGCACCGGGCTACCCCAACGACTACCCAAGTGGAATCGCTGTGCAAAGCCTTCCTGCTGATATCGAGTCCGACTTGATTGTTTTCCATGCATCAACGATCGGGGATCGGGACGAGCTTTACACAGCAGGTGGACGTTGTTTCTCGGTTGTCGGCTTGGGGCCTGAGCTGCTTGCAGCCCGTGGCGCGGCCTACAGTGCTGTCAAGCAAATCAGGTTCGAAGGCGCCTGGTGGCGCAATGACATTGGGGGCCGGATCTTCGGGATGTAGGCAGGTGTGGTTCAGCCGAACCGCCCCTGGCTGCGCCTAACCTCGTAACACAAAATTCCACACGCCACCGAGACGTTCAGCGAATCAAGACGACCGAGCATGGGTATTGCAATGAGCTCATCACAGTTCTCGCGCACCAGGCGTCCCATGCCCTTCCCTTCACTCCCGAGCACCAGTACAACTCTGCCGCTGAAGCTACAGGAACTCAACGGAGTGCCGCCAGCCTCGGCACCATAAATCCAGAACCCGGCCTCCTTAAGCTCGCCCAGTGCGCGTGCCAGGTTGGTGGTTTGCAACGTGGAGACATGTGCTGCAGCTCCGGCCGACGTTTTGGCAACCGTCTCATTAACCTGGGCACTTCGGCGTTCGGGCAACAGAACCACCTCGGCGCCAAACTGCTCGGCACTTCTCAGTACCGCGCCAAGGTTATGTGGGTCGGTGACGCCATCAAGAGCTAGTACCAGCGAGTCGTCTGATTCCACACTTTCCAGGAATGCAGCAATGCTGGGGTACTCATGCCCGCCACCGGTGGCTCCGTCGGCGCGTTGCCGTCCATCGTCAGCAGTTGCTGTGACAATATACGCCTCATGCCTTACGCCGGGACCAGCCATTTGTCGCAGCTCATCACCAGAAACCGTGATACAGCGTACCTTGGCTTTGGCAGCTAACTCCTTGAGCTTCTCGGATCGTTTGGCACCAAGTTCTATATAGAGTTCCCCGGTGTAGTTTGAGCGCCGAGATCGGAGAAGTTCCTCAATGGCATGATAGCCGGTGATCACCTGGTTTCGTTTCTGTTGTTTCATATGTAGGTAGGCGATTTTCGCACTTTTGGGGCGTAATTGGTAGTGGTGCGAGGGTGTCTCGGGTCAATCATTACGTTCTTCACTCATAACTGCGGAAAAGATCCGCCTCTCCGTCATGGTTGGTATCTCGCTCCCCCCCTTTGACATGAACGCCCCGGTGCATGAACACCCACAAGTCTACTTGTTGGTTTCCATTGGTATCAAGTTCATGCCGCACCAGTACATCATTCTCATAGTAATAGAAGTTATCCATGTACCCGTCGTGGCTGAAATCCATAGCTTCAAGTTCTTTCTGAAGCCGGTCTGTAAGCTTGAGCGCGTAGTCTATGTGCCCGTCGCCATTAGTGTCCGAGGTAATCCAACCCGTGCTGTAACGCTCGATCTCAAAATAGACTTTTGGCTCATCTTCTTGTGCGCTGGCAAGCCCAGCCGTAAGGACCGCCGAAAGCAGTACCACAAAAATGAACCGTACAAACGCCTTGGTCGTTTCCATGATCCCCCCTAAGGCATTTTCGGCAGATTTCTGCGTGCTCTTATGCGTTCTTTCTGTGGCATCCTTTGACAAAACCCGGAACGACTGGCCTTCTGGAACCTGCCGGTACCTGGGAATGAGCAAAGCTTGACCGCCCGACCCCCTGCTGTGTATGATGCGGGCCTACGCCGGAG
>PXEI01000227.1 GCA_003564775.1 Spirochaetaceae bacterium | reverse complement strand
CCACGATCTATCTCGGGGCAATGAGCGTTCCACTTTCTATACGGTTGGTACCGGAGGAACTCCCGTATCGCATGAACCATTCTGAGGCCAAGTGCCTGTTTGTTTCACGTAACACGGTAGATACCGTCCTCTCGGCCGCGCCAATGTTCGACCGTCGCGACCTTCTGGTAGTCCTTTTGGACGACGATATCGAAAGCATACGCCGCATTGAGGCGCTCGGTGACAGGGCCGGAGTTCGGAAAGTTCTTGGTCTCAGCAGTCTGCTTGAGACCGGTCGTAGTGCTGAACCTCACCAACGGGCCGCCTTCGTGGCACGCGAAACCGGGGCCAACGAAAATGAAGTAGTTACGATCAGCTACACCTCCGGCACTACGGGAAACCCCAAGGGCATTATGCTTACCCACTGCAACTACTTTGTGAACTGCGAGGACTCGGTTCAGATGTTTGAGGTGCCATACGACTTCCAGACTCTTCTCGTGCTGCCCTGCGATCACAGTTTTGCGCACACTGTTGGTATCTATGCTTCACTCAAACGCGGCTTCAGTCTGTATTTTGTGGACGCTCGCGGTGGCCCCATGGGCATGCTGCGGAACATACCTGCCAATCTTATTGAGGCCTCACCACACTTTCTTCTCAGTGTTCCGGCTCTCACCGGCAACATGATGAAAAAGATGATATCGGGTGTCCGCGCGAAAGGCCCGTTCATAACCGCAGTTTTCGAACGGGGGCTTGCCGCAGGCATTCGGTATCACGGCAACGGGTTTCACAAGCCGTCGCTTGGCACCCGTCTTGGAGCCCTACCAGCGTATCTGCTTGCCCGCTTGCTCATCTTTGGCAAACTCCGGACAGTGTTTGGCCCCAACATAGAGTACTGCGTTGGTGGTGGAGCCCTGCTTGATCTCCAACAACAAGAGTTCTTTCGAGCACTTGGAGTTCCGGTTTACCAGGGCTACGGCCTGACCGAGGCGGCGCCGGTGGTGTCGTCCAACAATCCACGTGAATGCAAGTTAGGCACCGCTGGAAGACCTGCGCCGTCGGTCGAGGTGCGCGTTGTTCGCGAGGACGGTTCGGAGTGTAGGCCGAACGAGCGGGGCGAGGTCGTGGTGCGAGGTGAGAACGTCATGGCGGGTTACTTCAAGAACCCGGAGGCAACCGCTGAAGCACTGCGCGGCGGGGTGCTCCACACCGGCGACCTGGGGTTTCTGGATGAAGACGGCTTTCTCTCGGTGGTTGGACGCGTGAAGGCGTTGTTAATCTCATCTGACGGAGAGAAGTACTCACCCGAGGAGATCGAGGCCACAATCGCTGCCGAGTCACCGCTTGTATCACAGGTCATGCTGTACAATGACCACTGCCGTTACACCGGAGCACTCATTGTCCCGGAGCTGGACGAGGTCCGACGCCGACAGGCCGAGTTCACGCCGGATGAGCTCCTCAAGGAGATTTCGGAGGCCGTTACAATCTTCCGTACCGACCCACAGTTCAAGACACGGTTTCCAGGGCAATGGGTACCAACAACCTTTCAGGTTGTAACCGAGGCATGGAGTGTAGAAAACCGGCTCCTCAACTCCACCTCCAAACTTGTGCGTCATAAGGTTGCCGAGCACCACAACGATCTGATTGAGTACATGTACTCGGATGAAGGCTCAACCTGGAACAACCACCGCAACATTGAGGCGTGCCGGGCTATGTTAAACTAGGCCGGTCGCCAAATGCGTGCACGTATCCTCACCGACCCAATGCCGCGCCTCTTGTGGAGGCTCTCGCTCCCCAGCATAGCTGGGTTGTTGCTGGTGGGGATCAACCAACTCATTGACGG
Source organism: Spirochaetaceae bacterium (assembly GCA_003564775.1). Classification (GTDB taxonomy): domain Bacteria; phylum Spirochaetota; class Spirochaetia; order DSM-27196; family SLAA01; genus SLAA01. The sequence continues at coordinate 9,651 of PXEI01000227.1, read as the reverse complement.
CATTTTTGTGGGCCAGTTCGTAGGCGAGGCCGGACTCGGCGGCGTCTCGTTAGCTCTGCCAATTACTCAAGTAACGCTTGGGTTGGGTGCAATGATCGGCAGCGGTGCTGGCTCCATTCTCAGCCGGGCCATAGGCGCAGACAACAAATCCCTGCAGGGCTCTATCATTCCGGCCATGAACAGTGTGGCGCTCCTTCTCGCCGCGGGTGTTGCACTGGTCGGCGTACCAAACGCTGCGGCCATTATCCGGTTGATGGGCGGCACCGGCGAGCTTGTGGAACTTGGTAGCGAGTATCTGCGCATAATGGCGGCAGGAGCGCTCTTTCCTATCTGGGGGCTGGGCTCCAACCTGCTCATTCGTGCTGAAGGCCGAATGGTCGCAGCAATGGTACGCACCAGCATAACCGTGATTGCCAATACCGTTCTGAACTACCTGTTCATGGGCATACTCGGCTGGGGCATGACCGGCGCAGCGCTCGCAACGGTACTTGCCATGGCATTGTTCTGCCTAACAGGTCTAAGCTACTTCAGCTCGAGCAAACCAAGTTTCCAGACCCGAGTGGCAGCGCTCAGTTTTGACCGAACACTGATCCGTGAGATTCTGTCGGTTGGGGCTCCTTCGCTGGTACTGCAGGTCATGGGCCTCATCCAGCAGCTGGTCACCTACCGGCTGCTGGCCTTTCATGGAACCTCTGGCGATATTGCGTTCTTTGGGGCGGTGCACCGCCTGTTCTTTGTGGCCCTTTTGCCAGCAAACGGGTTCGTTCGGGCCTTGCAGCCGGTTGTGGGAATAAACTACGGAGCCGGAAACTACCGTCGAGTTCGCTCTGCGGTAGGTGTGTTTCTCACTGCGAATGTTGGCCTGTTGCTGTTGCTGTGGATCATGCTGAATACATCGCCCGCTCTCTTTCTCTCCACCATGTTGCCTGGACGTGCGTTCACCGCCGCTGAGATTGCCAACTACCGCCTGTTTGTGACCTTGTTGCCTATGCTGAGCATGATCTTTATCACTGTGACCTACCTACAGGCGGTTGGGCGCGGCTTGCCGGGCACCGCCCTCCTGTTTGCACGTGAGTTTCTCCTGTTCATTCCTATTGCCCTTTTTGTGTCGGCTCGGCGTGGAGTCGACGGGGTGTACCTTGCGTATTTCGGGGTCGATGTACTCCTTGCGGCCGTTGCGGCTCTGATGCTTGCCATAAAGGTCCGCGGGCTTCCGACATCGAGATCCGACATTGAAGAAAAAATCCCTGAATAGACCCTCAAGAACGGCCTTGACATACCCCCATGGGGTATATTAGCTTACAAATAGCGTAAGCAAAGGAAGGCCATCATGAGCACACAGAACTTCGGCATTGCTGAGTATGATCCCGCCCCCACCGCGACCTCAAGCGGTTCGCACCAGGACGGGAACGAAATAAGGGACACGCTTGTTATCGACGGAATGAGTTGTGCAAGCTGTGCCGCATCTATAGAGACAGTACTCAAGGGAGTCCCGGGGATACAGGAGGCAGGCGTCAACTTTGCCTCGGAGAAACTCAATCTGCGCTACGACCCCGACACCATTCGGCTGTCTGAAATCAAAAAGCGGGTAAAGGACGTTGGCTACGAGCTGCGCGAGCAGGACGACGAGGCTGATGCCGATGCAGAAGTGACCAAGATGCACCAGGCAAAACGTCGCCTCATGCTGTCGTCTTTGCTGGCTGGGACGATCATGGTGCTGATGGTGGTTCACATGTTCGTTGCCCGGGTGCCAGGGTATCTTGCCATAGTTACGCTGTTGGGTGCGCCGGTTGTGTTTGGACTGGGCTTTCATGTGCATCTCGCCAGTTTTCGGGCGCTGCGTAGCGGCCGACCAAACATGGACGTGTTGGTATCATTGGGTTCGCTTCCGCCTTTTCTCATTGGATTGGCCGGGTTCTTTTTCCCGGTGCAGACCTTCATTGAGATGGCCACGACAATTATGACATTCCATCTCATTGGAAAGTACCTTGAGGCTCGTGCAAAAGGTCACGCATCACAAGCCATACGCAAGCTGATACAGATGGGGGCCAAGACCGCAGTAATTCTGGTGGACGGACAGGAGACAGAGGTTGAGGTAAAGGAGCTTAAGACGGGCGACATAATGATTGTCAAACCGGGTGAAAAGGTTCCAACCGACGGGCGAGTCGTGTCCGGCACAAGTCGGGTAGATGAAAGCATGGCAACCGGAGAGCCTGTTCCTGTAGCAAAGACCGAGGGAGACGAGGTTATTGGGGCAACGATCAACAAAAATGGGGTCTTGAGGGTCGAGGTCACCAAGGTGGGCAAAGACACCTTCCTCTCCCAGGTGATTAAGCTGGTGGAGGAGTGCCAGGGAACCAAGGTGCCTATTCAGGAGTTTGCCGACCGCGTAACCGGGTACTTTGTTCCCATTATCCTTGCCATTACCGCGTTGACCTTTATCTCGTTCAATCTTTTCCCTGAGTTTCACCAGGGAATTATGCAGTGGGGTGCTGGCTTCCTGCCGTGGGTGAACCCGGATCTTACCCCGCTCACCGCCGCCTTCATCACCTCTACTGCGGTGCTGGTCATTGCGTGCCCCTGTGCACTTGGTCTGGGAACACCCACCGCACTCATGGTCGGCAGTGGCATTGGTGCCGAGCGAGGCATTCTCATCCGAAACGGTGAGGCGGTACAGACCATGAAGGATGTGCGCGCTATTGCCTTTGACAAAACCGGTACCATTACAGAGGGGCGGCCGACCGTGACCGACATGGTAACCGCCACCGACGTGAGTGAGGAACAACTGCTATCTGCGGCCGCCGCCCTTGAGCGCAACAGTGAGCACCCCCTCGCGCACGCCGTGGTTGAGGCCGCCGACCAGCGCAAACTTCCGGTCACCGAGGTGGAGTCGTTTGAGGCCGTCACCGGCGCTGGCGTGAGCGGCAGTCTGGACGGCAAGATCCTGCGTGTCGGCACTCGCAGGATGATGAGTGACGCAGGAATGGATCCGTCGTCTTTTGAGTCCTACCTGGAACGACTTGAGACCGAGGCCAAGACCGCAATGCTGGTCAGCCACGGAGAGCGCATTCTGGGCATTATTGCGGTTGCAGACCCAATAAAAGAGGACTCGGTCAGAGCAATTGCCGCGCTTGAGAAGAAGGGGATCCGTACTGCAATGATCACCGGAGATAACGAGCGCACCGCCGCCGCCATTGCAAAGCGGGTAGGCATCTCTCGCGTCATTGCTGGAGTGCTCCCAGATGGAAAGGTTGATGAGATTCGTCGCCTTCAGGAAGAGTTTGGGATGGTGGCTATGGTTGGTGACGGAATAAACGACGCTCCAGCCCTCAAACAGGCCAACGTCGGAATTGCAATTGGTACCGGTACCGACGTCGCAATTGAAGCCGCCGATGTTACCCTGGTACGCGGGAGCCTTGAAGGGCTGGTGACCTCGGTGAATCTTTCCACCGAGATCTTCCGCAAAATCAAGCAGAACTACTTCTGGGCCTGGGCCTACAACGCGGTAGCGGTGCCAATAGCGGTTTTTGGTCTGTTACATCCGATGATAGGTGCCGCAGCAATGGCCATGAGTTCGCTCAACGTGGTCTATAACTCACTGCGTCTCAAGAAGCGGCCTATCTAGTTCAGGATTCGTCCTGCGGAGGAGACCCTTCAGGCGCCAGGCGAAGGCTCGCCTGCATGGTCCTCCGCGGGTTCATTTGACGGAGCGCCTGCGCAACGTTCAGTGAGTAGTCGCCCATGTGCTCAAAGTGACCAACTATATCAATGACAACGAGCTCGGCCCTCACGTCCGCACCTTTCTGAATGCGCTTGCGGGCCGACTTCTTCAGCTTGTTACGATACTTGTTTATTGAACGTTCTATGCCATGGGCCTGCTGAAGCGCCTCGTCATCTATCGTGTCCAGCATTCGTCCGTCAATAAAGCCTACAAACTCCTGCACCAACTCGGCATAGGGGCGCAGTTCCTCCATTGCCGCTTCGCCAACCTTGAGCTTCTTTCTGCGACGTCGGTCTGCAATGAGCGCGACATTGTAACTACTGTCCGCAATGCCTTCTAACTCATCAATGATTCGAAGCAAGGAAGCAATAGAGGTCGCTGTGGCATCGCTGAGGCTCTCTGTAGAAAACCTTGCCAGGAACGCCGACAGTTGTTCCTGCATCTGATCTGTGTACTCTTCTTCAATGCGGCATGCTTCCAGGCGCTTGTCCGCGTCTTCAGCATCTGGGTTCTCAAAAAGTGCCCATGCGCTTTGAATCATGGTCTCAACAATCCCGGCCATTCGCACTATCTCGTGACGCACTTCCATGAGATACAACTCAACGGTACCTTGCGCATAGCGTGACTGCACAGGAAGCACGTAAGGCCCGTTCAGATCATGTTCATCGGAACCTGGAACAAGCCGCACCGTAAGTCGTGCGAGCAGGGGAATAAACCCGACAAACACAAGGGTGTTGAGAAGGTTGAACACGGTGTGAAACATAGCAAGATGGGCAGGGAGAACATGAATCACCGAAAGGTCATACGGTGAACCGGGAACTATGATGTCTACGAGCCGAAGAAAGAATGGAAAGAATGCAAGCATCCACAACACGCCAACCACATTGAAGAGCAGATGTGCACGAGCTGCCCGAACACCGTTCCGAGAGCCCCCCATCGCCGCAAGATTTGCGGTTATTGTGGTGCCGATGTTCTCACCCAGGATGATTGCCGCAGAGGTTGGGAAGTCGATCCAGCCAGCAAATGCCATGGTCAGGGTAATAGTGACCGCAGCAGAAGATGACTGCACAATCACAGTGAGTAGCGCTCCAAAGAGCAAGAACAGCAGAATAGACAAAAACCCGTGCCCACCCAGGCTCGCTATGCGCTCAAGCAACTCCGGATTTGCGCCGATGTCGGGCACGGCGTCCTTCAGGAAGCTCAGACCCAGAAACAACAGGCCAAAACCTATGAAAACCTCCCCAACATCAGTCCGACGCAGTTTCTTATTAAAGACAAGTACCGCGCCGATACCAATGGCTGGTAGTGCAGCACCAGAGATGTTTACGCTGAATCCAAACACCGCGACAATCCAACCGGTGACTGTGGTTCCAATATTCGCGCCCATGATGGCCCCGATAGCCTGAGTCAAGGTCAGCAATGAAGCATTTACAAAGCTGACAATCATGACGGTAGAGGCCGAGGAGGACTGCACCAGAACGGTAATAAGAAAGCCCGTGAAGATTGCCGTGAAACGATTGGTAGTAAGCAGGTGAAGAATCGCTTGCAGCCGGTCGCCAGCGGCGCGCTGTATGCCCTCACTTAAGAGACGCATGCCGAAAACCAGTAATCCAAGGCTACCTAGAATGTGCAGAAACTGGTACACAAAACCCATTGTATGCGAACCTGCCTTGTGTAGTTTTGTCCATGGAAGTAGTCCGCCCAGTTTGCAGAGGGTCAATCTCCATGGTGGAGCGATTGGTGTCCGGCTGTTCCTGACAACCCGAATCCTAACAGAAATCTAACACACCGTACAACACTACCTTAGGTCCGTCAGGGGACATCCGGTAGCGCGACCCGCTTTTCCGCTATCCCTTTTTCCAAACGACCTGATGCGTTATACTTGAGCATGTGAAACCACATGCCGTCGATTGCTGGCGATCTATCAGTCGCCTTCACAGCCGAACAACCTTAACAGTAGCAGTAGTGTTCCTTGTGCTTCTTCCAACCCCACTTCTTGGGCACCCACATGTGTTTATAGATGCGCGGGTTCAACTGGATTACAACGAGACACAGTTAAAGGGCTTCTGGGCTGAATGGGAGTTCGACCGCCTCTTCACCTCTATGATCGTTCTAGACTTCCGCGTGCCTCGTGAAGGTGAGTTCAGCCGAGACCAGATCCGGGCCATTGAACAAGGAGCCTTCTCCAATCTTCAGTACTACAACTACTTTGTATTCGTGGTGCATGACGGCAACCGCATCCCCACCGACCGGGTGGAGAACTTCACGGCCTTCATGCGGAACGGACGAATAGTATATCGCTTTTTCGTCCCCTACCAGGTTCAACTGTCATCCGAGTATGAAAGCTTGCGCATTCAGATGTACGATCACACCTTCTTCACCGACATAGCGTTTCACGAAACAGACCCTGTGCAAAGCATCTCAGACTCTCCAATTGAAAAACGGGTTGAGATACGCCGGGACCGAGGCAGAAGGATTGAGTTTGATGCAACAGATACCACAGGAGCACGTGAAAATGTTGAGTACAGCGGCGTTACCTATCCATACGAAGTTCACGTTGAACTTCGTCGGCCATAGCTTACTCAGACTCGTTTCTGCTCTTGCGAATTCCGCCAAGATGCTTCATTATTTGAGGCGTGACGAAGAATGTGGAGGTCCCCATGGGAATGTTTGATACGATCCTGCTTGAGAAGGTTACCCATTGTACGGCCTGCGGAGCCCTTATTGAGTCGCTGCAGACCAAACAGTTCGGCCAGCATCTAGAGGAGTATCGCGTAGGGGATATTATAGAACCGTCCCCGGTAATTACCGGTATCATAACCGAGCAGATTTTCTGCCCCAAGTGCCGCAGTAGTGAGCAAACGGTCTACCTCACTATCTGGCAAAGTCTCCTGACGGGAATCTACAACGATGTAAACTCCGCAGAAAAAGACCTTCTGGGTATAGATCGCTCAGACCTCCTTTCCCATCTTCTGCGGCATCAACGAGCAGAACGCATGTGGAGCCGCCGTTTCGAAAAACTCTATAACGAACTCACACAGTACCATGAGTACGAACAAGATTCAGCTGCCGTGAAAGCTGCTGATCAGGCGTCGCTCAGGTACCTTCATATTACTGAACACTTGAAACAACCGGATCCATTGGCGAGCATTCTGGAAAACCACAATGCCGACACCGAGGAGTTTTTCGAGCCCCAGGACTAAGAGATGCGCGGACGCTGCGAACACAGGTATTCGTAGACATCCGCACACCGACCTAGAGCAGCATGATCCTCCCCGCCACGCCTTTCATTCGGAAACATAAGGAGAACGCGATGGGCTATCCTCTGCGAAGCAACACTACCACTCAAGGTCGGCGAATGGCCGGTGCTCGGTCACTCTGGCGAGCAAACGGCATGCGCGAAGAACATTTCGGCAAGCCGATTATTGCTATTGCCAACTCATTCACTCAGTTCGTCCCTGGCCACGTGCATCTACATGAGGTTGGTCAACTTATCAAGACTCGCATTGAGAACGCTGGGCTCTTTGCAGCAGAGTTCAATACAATTGCCATAGACGATGGAATTGCGATGGGGCATGACGGGATGTTGTACTCTCTCCCCTCACGTGAACTTATTGCCGACAGCGTTGAGTACATGGTGAACGCCCATAGAGCGGACGCCCTGATCTGTATCAGCAACTGCGACAAGATCACACCGGGAATGATGATGGCAGCGATGCGACTGAACATTCCAACTATATTCGTTTCGGGTGGGCCGATGGAGGCTGGTCGCGTTGGTGAGCAACGCTATGACCTCATAGACGCCATGGTCATGGCCGGTGATCCAAGCGTAAACGACGAGGCACTCCGAGAGGTGGAACTTGCCGCCTGCCCGACCTGCGGTTCCTGCAGCGGCATGTTCACCGCCAACTCAATGAACTGTCTCACAGAAGCCCTGGGCCTTTCACTACCCGGAAACGGAACCGTGGTAGCAACACATGCTGAACGTCTGGCGCTCTTTGAGACTGCCGCTGATCGGATTGTGGCCATGGCACACGAGTACTACGACGAAGGTATGGACTCGGTTCTGCCGCGGCGCATCTCAACTCGTGCGGACTTTCTCAACGCAATGACCCTTGATATTGCCATGGGCGGATCCACAAACACGGTACTCCACCTGCTAGCTATTGCTCAGGAGGCCGAAGTCAAGTTCACACTGGAGGACATAGATCGTCTCTCCCGAACAACACCCTGCCTATGCAAGGTAGCGCCAAGCTCTTCGTACCACATGGAGGATGTACACCGAGCAGGTGGAATCCTTGCCATCATGGGCGAGCTCGAACGACTTGGTCTGATCAACCTTGAGACCCAACGTGCCGACGGACTTACCCTCGGTTCCGCAATATCCCATTATGACGTCAAGCGCTCAAGCTCACTACCGGAGGCCAATGCCCTGTTCAAAGCGTCGCCAGCTGGAGTCCCAAGCCTTGAACTCGGAGGTCAGGATACCCGGTACGAGGAGCTGGACCTTGACCGGCAGAACGGATGTATTCGTAACGGTGAGAACGCCTACGCGGCCGATGGTGGGCTCGCAATCCTGTTCGGCAATATCGCCAAACGCGGTTGTGTCGTAAAAACGGCCGGTGTTGATGAGTCTTTGCTTAGGTTTTCTGGTCCGGCACGAGTGTTCCATTCACAGGACGCCGCCTGCGACGCAATTCTTGAGGGCAAGATTGCCGCCGGTGATGTCATTGTAATTGTCTACGAAGGCCCTAAAGGTGGACCCGGCATGCAAGAGATGCTGTATCCCACCAGTTACATAAAGGCCGTGGGGCTTGGTAAAGCCTGCGCCCTGGTAACCGACGGTCGCTTTTCCGGTGGCACCTCCGGGCTATCCATTGGACACGTTTCGCCCGAGGCGGCCGCAGGTGGCGAGATTGGGCTTGTTCGTGAAGGTGATATCATTGAGATTGATATTCCGTCACGGTTGATGCAGGTGAAACTCACCGACGACGAGCTGAAAGCACGACGAACTCAGGAAGAGAGCAAAGGCAAACAGAGTTTCTGTCCTGACCGCCGGAGAGATGTACCGCAGTCCCTCCGAGCCTACTCAGAACTCGTGAGCGGCGCGGATCTGGGCGCTGTTCGTCGCCGGTTTTAGCTCGGAGCACGCCAGATTCGTGTACAGTTACGCCCCTCGTGCTTTGCCTGGTACAGGGCGTGGTCCGCTCGGGACACAAAGGCATCAAGATCGATATCTCCATCAGGCACGAGCACACACAATCCAATGCTGGCGGTCACCGGCGTGGAGCGACGGATTCGATCATGAACCACCTCGGCAATTTTTTCTGCGCCTTGTTCGTCGGTAGTCGGGAGAACAACCAACAGCTCCTCGCCCCCGTAACGCGACGCAAAGTCACCGGGTCGGCGTACAACTGACTTGAGCACGTTGGAAACAGCCTGCAGACAACGGTCACCGGCTATGTGTCCGTTTTGATCGTTGTAGATCTTGAAGTGGTCAATATCCAGCAGAAGCAAGGTAATTGGCGAGGCCTCCCGTCGTGCCCGTACTATTTCGAATGCAAAATGCTCTTCAAAGTAGCGCCGATTGAAAAGCCCGGTGAGGGGGTCGTGGATTGAGAGTCGTGTGAGTTCCAGGTTTGCAACTTCAAGCAAGGAGTTGCTTCTTTCGAGCTCGGAGTTGGCCGACAGCAACACCTTGGTTTCCCGCAGTCGTACAAGCGCAAGAACAACAAGCACACCGGCAATCACATACCCAACTCGTGCTGGCACAGATCGCCACCAGTACTCAGGCACTATAACCTCGACCTCTGCAAAAGCGCCTCTGGTTCCATCGACCGAATGAACAGCCTCTACCTGGAAGCGGAAAGTCCCGGGCGGCAGCGCCGCGTAGCTCACGGTTTCGTGCTCGCTGGAATTCACCCACTCGT
>PXEI01000306.1 GCA_003564775.1 Spirochaetaceae bacterium | reverse complement strand
CAGCAGCTGTGGATCCGGACGTAGATTGATCCCCTGAACCCGAGTGGCTCCGGCCGCTACACTTCGTTCTATGGCCTCGCCCGCTGCTTCGACCTCGGTCACAAACTCTACGGTATTCACTGCAACATACCCGGCAATTTCCCGGCTTCCATCCACCGTGCGATGTTCCACGCGTAGTTGCAAGCCGGTCGTGCTGAGTTCCCGCACTCCAAGGCCCCGCAGAACACGGAGCACTCGGTCAGCACGGTCGGCAGCCTCGCGGTGAGCGTCCTCTGCCTGGTCTCTCCGCACCTCGACTCCCAGGCTAATGTGAGCATTGGTGTTCGGTACCTGCTCCCGTGCAGCGCCGGTGACGAAAAGCACTCGCTCACCGTCTGGAACTGTCGCCTCCTGCTGGCGTCCGCTCGCAAGCACCGGGCTTACTCCGGAAGAAAGAAATACCAACAGCACAAGGAAAAAGCCTGGGAGTCCAGACAAGAGTCCATGCCTCCGGGCGCCCATTGTACACTCCATCAGATTAGATTCAGTACCATTCACAGCGACTCCTTGCCCATGAACCTGTTTCACACCAGTGTAACACGTAACTACGCCAAAAGCGCTTGACCCGGCCAACAAGTTTGTTGCACCTTCCAGGTAGATTCGTCATAGTGTTGGGTAACGGACGGCGCAGATAGCGTCTTTCCCATCGATGAGGTGAAAATGATCGTTCTTGGTGTTGGACGAGTGGTGGCCGCACTGGCATCAAATAGAAAGCCAGGCGAGATAGCTGCAGCGGTGGCGTTTGCCTTTATGCTGGGTCTCATGCCCGGGGGAAACGTACTTTGGTTCGCACTGCTTGGGCTGACCTTTTTTCTTAAGCTCAACCTTGGAATTGAGTTGCTCCTCATTCCACTGTTCTCCTTTGCAATAACTGCGTTTGACCCCTATATCGACCAGGTGGGGTATTTTATCCTCACCCATAATGCGCTCTACCCATTATTCGCAACATGGTACAACACGGCGCTTATTCCGCTAACCGGCTACAACGACACCTTGATTGCTGGCGGCCTTGTCCTTGGGATCCTGGCATGGCCAGTGATGTATACAGTTAGTCGTGTCATGGTAACTGCATACCGCAAACATCTGCATGAACGAATTGCACATCACCCGGCGGTTAAGGCCTTTTTGAAGCTTCCGCTGGTTGGGAAACTCACACATGCAGGAAGACGGCTTTACAGTGTCGGCTCACGATTTCGTTAGGATCACCGGAGATACAGCATGAAAAAAACTGACAAACCCAGAATTCCGGTTCTTTTTCGCAAGATCCGCACCCAGGACCAACTACAGCGCCGCGTTCTGCGCCGCGTATACCTGCCTTCCGACCAGGAGTTTATTCAGGGCCTGTATGAGCCGGGAGCAACACCGGGTTCCATTCAGCTGCGCGAGCCCCTGAGCAAGGATGAGACCAAGAGACTCCGCAGACTTGCCAAGGGTGTGCGCGCAACACGGGGAGTCCTCCATCCGGTTAAACTTTTGTTGCTCGTTGGTGTTGTCGTGACAGTTCTCGTATTCAACTTCGTGTTCAGAGACAGGCTTGTTCAGACGGCGTTCGAGCGCGGATTGGAAGAGGTCTTTCAGGCGCGTTCGGAAGTAATAGGGCTCCAGGTGAAACTGCTGGGCCCCGCCTTGGAATTTGATGTTTTGCGTGTGGGCGACCAACGTAAGCCTATGCAGAACCTCTTTGAGCTTGGCTCTTCACGGCTGGAACTCTCGCTACGCGAACTCCTCCGGAGACGCATAGTGGTGGAGGACTTTACAATATCTGAGATTCAGTTTGGAACCGAGCGGGCGGTATCTGCGGAGCTACCACCGGCCCGGCAACGCCCGACGGCCGACGCAGAAGACAGCGGCGCCGCCCGCTTACTTCCGGAGCTTCCAAGCCTGGAATCACTTGGGCTTGCGGACATAGACATTGCAGGATTTATTGAGGCGCAGTTTCAATCCCTTCAAACAGTGGCGGCCATACATGCTGGGGTTGCCGAGTTTGAGGAGCGCATAGCTTACTGGGACACCCAGGTCTCGGAGTACCAGGGCACGCTGGTTCAGCTCCAGGCGCTTTCAGAGTCGCTCGTTGCGCTGCGCCCTGGTGAGATAACCACCGTTGGACAGGCTCGGAGTACCTACAACGAGGTGATCTCGGGTGTCGAACAGATACAGTCGGTGGCCGATGAACTCTCAGGACTACAAGCCCAGATCGAGGCCGAGGGTGAGCGGCTGTGGAACGATGTCTCGGCGTTGTCTGCAACCATAGATGCGGATACAGCACACCTGCTATCCCTACTGCCCTCGCCATCCGAGGCCGGGGCCGGACTCGCATTGGCTCTGCTTGGGCCGGAACTGATAGAACAACTCATAGATGTGCGGATACGGCTTGAGGACGGCCGCTCTCAGCTTGAACGTCTGCAGGCACTTGCCGCCTCACGCTCTCCGGCGGCGGGTTCGGGCCGGACCGGACGAATTGTAAGCTATCCGACCGCCAGATTCCCTCGCTACCTTTTGGTCCAGGCTTTGGTATCTGGTATTCGGAATCCAGGAGCGGTGAGTGAGGAACGATACGAAGGCGCGCTGCAGGCGCTATCAAGCGACCCAGACCTGGTAGATGAGGCCACACGGTTGTCCTTTGGAAGGACCGTAGAAACTCGCCTCTTGGCTGTCGAGACGGAACTAGACCTCAGAAGCGGTGCCGAGACTCCGGTTGCGTTTGAGCTTGAGCTTGCGGGTTACCCATATACCACGCCGAATCTCCCCGCAGCTATGGGGTTGCAACAGCTTGCAGCCATAACATCCTGGGAGCTGGATCTCAAGGTCGACAACCAGGACTGGTCGCGTGGCACGCTCAGCCTTGGCCTGGAGGAGATAGACCTGAACCCTGTCGCCAACCCAGGAGCCCTTGGCCGCCTTCTTGTTGAGGTGCTTGAGGAGGCCGGGTCGGTGCAGCTACAGGCGGAGTTTGCCTTTCATCCCAACCAGGCACCGGCACTCAGCATACGGAGTGATATAGAAGCCCTGTTACGGGAACGTGCTCGGGGCATGGCAGAAGAGCGCCTGGCGGAGTATGAACAGCAACTACGGGCCGAGCTTGAGTCTCGTGTGCAGGCAGAACTATCTGCTTTTGGACCCTATCTAAATGAGTTAGGCGGGCTGCAGGAGCAGATTGGCGAGTACTACGAAGAGGTCTTGCAGTATCAACAGCAGGCGGAGCAACAGCGTGCGCGAATTGAGCAGCAGCTCTCGGCCTACCAGGCCGCGATTGACCAAGCCCGTCGTGAGGCCGAGGCACGCGCACGAGCCGAGGTGGATGCAGCCCGCGCAGAGGCAGAACAACGCGCCGCCGAGGAGCAAGCCCGGCTTGAAGCCGATGCTGAACGTCGCAGACGTGAAGCCGAGGCTGCAGCCGAACAAGAACGCCGGGCAGCAGAGGAAGCCGCGCGCCGGGAGGCTGAGCGCAGAGCACGAGAAGCCCTGCCACGCAGCCCTTTCTGACCATGATCCTCACCAGCTCTTTCTATCAGAGAGGTGAGCGTTAGGACTCGCCTCTCTCGCGCAGATAGGCACTATACTTCTTGTCACACTTCTTGATGTGTTCGGTAATCCACTGCTTAAGGAACTCAAGCACCTCAACGGTGACCGCTAAGCTACCGGCCTTGTGTTTTTCTTGCAGCTCTCTTGCCGTTGCCAGGAGTTTCTGGTGCTCGGCACGATGGCTTACACATTCGGGGAATTCATGCTTGGTCAGGGTGGATTCTTCAAGTGTGAAGTGCTTGTCGGTGTACTCGATGAGTTCATCTAATACATCACCCACAACCGCGCGACCTTTCCCGGTGAGCATTGCATCGTGAACCTCGTTGACGAGCGCAATAAGCCGTTTATGTTGTTCATCAAAGCGGGAAATGTCTACCTGCAACTCGTCGGTCCACTGTAATATAGCCATAGAAAATCTCCTCAAATAAAAATGGGGGTAACCCGAGTAATTTACTTAACACAGGCTACCCCCAAACACAAACAACTGTCTACCGGGGCGGGGCTATCCACACCGGAAATCTGAATCTACCTGCGTCTATCAAGCAGGATGAACTCAACCCGACGGTTTTGCCACCTGTTGTCAAGATCGCTGTGCGGAACAATTGGCTCGGTACCGCCGCGCCCATCCACCGACAAGCGACCCGCACGCACACCACGAGCTACCAGTTCATCACGCACGGTCTGGGCTCGTGCAAGAGACAACGGCTGGAGCTCTTGCTCTTCTTCAAGACGGCCACGCGCCTCGTCATCCCAGTGAATTCTTACTGCGTGTCCCTCAATCCGGACATTGGTGTTCTCGTAGCGATTCAGAATCTCGGCAATGCGATCCAGTACGACCGGGTTACGATCTGCACCTGGTGCATCACCACGGGCGAGCTGTGGAACGTTCGGAGCAAAGGTGATGTTCTGAATCATGATCTTGAGCCGCTCACCGTCCCGTACCACGAGAATATCTACCGGTATACTGCCTTCTGACACCGCTGTATTTCCAACCTCGTCAGTTACTCGCAACTCAAAAGGATAGTCCTCGGCGGATTGAACCAGCAGTCCTTGATCCGAGATTCCATCCCAAATAAGTGTTGATGGTGGTTGTGAGCTCCCGGCGAACACGCGGAAGCTCTGACCCCTGGGGTCTATGATTTCAAGTTGCCAATCCGCAATCTCGGTGAGGTTGTCTACATCGATCTCTATGAAGATCTCGTCATCTACCCCATCTCCATCTGGAGAAAAGGGTGTGGGATCCAAGGCAACCGTAACATCGGGCTCTGTTATATCCAGGAGAAAGTCTGATGTACGTGCCTCAGGCTCATTTCCATTGGCGTACAGCGCCGAGAGGTGAGCGCGGTATCTGCCATCTCGCACCTCTCCGTCGGCATCACGCCCATCCCATACGATATCCTCTGGATGCACCTCTCCCGAACCAGCCCAGGATCTAATGATTTGATCCTCGGCATTTGTTATTCGAACTTCCCAGTCCAAAAGACCTTCTACGATAGACAGGACTGGTCGAATCTCAAGGGTATCCAGGCGCCCGTCACCATCAGGCGAAAAGGCATACTCACTTGCGGTGATAAACACCGAGGTATCAAGTGTATTTACGATAATATTGACAACCGAGTCCTGGCTGCGGTTTCCCGCACGGTCGGTGCTCACAATGCTGTAGCTATACACGCCGTCGGAGACAAGTTCGCCACTGTCGTTGCGGCCGTCCCAGGCAAAGCTGTCCGGCTTGCGTTCATCCCAACTCAAACTCCGTACAACCTCGCCGTCCAGGTCGCGGAACTCGGCTCGAATTGAGACCTCGGCAGTACCACTCTGATCAATAGGAAGTACGGGCTTGGCTCCGTCGGGTACGGCTGGGTTAAAGATGAGATCTGTTCCGCTTGGGCCCTCGACCTGAAGCTCGGGAGCTTGGGTATCAATGAAAAAGCTCCGGCGCATGCTAACCGCGCGGTTGTCCTGGTCGTCCCAGGCCTCTACCTCATAGGTATACTCGCCATCGGGAGCACGGCTACCCTCTGCTGTGCGGCCAGCCCAGCGGATTTCGCCTGGCACTGGAATATCACGCCGTTCGGCCACCAGCTCTCGGAACACGTCGCCAACACCGGAAAGCTCCGGGCGTTCATCAACATTCTTGATCTCTTGCACCGGCTCGCCATCAGCGTTCCGAATAATGACACGATACCCACGTACAAAGCCGTCGTCCTGGATTGACAGCGGGAAAATAAGATAGTCCTGCACTCCGGAGTCGTTGGGAGAAATGTAGGTATACTCAGGCGCACCAAGCGTGATCTCGGGTGGGCTGAGATCTCGCCGACCAAAGGGATACTCTACGCCAAGCGCGGTTGCCCAGACACCACCCACAAGAGGGGCAACCGAGGCCTGGAACTTTAGTCCATCCTCGAATATCTCGGCGCTGTCCTCCGGATCACGCATCCGCGTAAGATTCAGGTTCACCCCGATACTGGGAATGAAGCTACGCCGTTGATCGGAGGCAGCCCGGCCAATCTGCCATGCGTCAAGCGTGAATCCGGATGTCACGTGAAGGTAGTCGTTTATTCCAAGGTCGGCCCCAAACTCCCAACGAAAGTTCTGGAAACTCGGAACGCTTATGTCGTTAGAAAGCCGCAGTGAGATTGAGTCCTTGTCGTACACATCAAACGAGATCCCGGCTGCTGGTGTGAATGGTGCAGGAAGGGGCGAGAGCTGTTTACCGTCGTTATCACGCCGATGCGGTTGGTAGGGGTACCCCACTCCGCGGAAAACCGCTCCCCAACGAACATCGCCCAATGGACCGATATCACCCAAACGGTGCAGCATGCCGATATCGCCGCCAAAGCCAACATGGAATCGGCCGTCGGGAGCGTCGCCCGCCATATAGTTTGTGGCAACACCTACCAACAAGTTCGGCAGCAGGTCACGGGCAAATACCAGGCGCGCGCGCCCGAATCTACCCCAGTTAAGATCGGTATCTGGTGTCCACCCGCCATGCAGCAGCCCCGAAAAGTTCCCAATGGTGGTCGGCACCGTCAGTCCAAGGCTCCCAACATGCCCTACTCCCCACTCACCAGGTAGGGAGATGTAGCCAGCACCAAGAATGGGTCGGTCAGCATAGCCTGAAAGGGCCGGGTTGACTGCGTAGTTGTGAATAGCCCGAAAGGAGGTGAGTTTGGAGTCTCCGCCCATAAACGATGGGGAAAAAGCCGATGGCAATTCTTCGGCGCCTGCAGGTGGGTTGTAGGCCCATGCAGATTGCAATCCTCCAAAGGCGCCGAGAAACAGCATGCCAGCATAGCTGGCAACCACAATAAAACTAAGCCTTCTCACAGTTCCTCCCTGTTCACGAGTCTCTCATACGTACTCATATCTCGAAAACACGTCTCTTTCCAGTTGAGCGACTAATGCCGCCTGGTGTATCATCGGGTTGTTATGAAGGATGAAGCTCGGCTTTACCTCAAAAACAAGTACTCACTTGTTCATGTTCCAAGTACCCACAAGACATCACACTGGCTCGATGCCTACCGAGAGGCCGTTTCTTCAGGTGACTCTCCCGAACAAGCCGGAATTACCGCCGCTCGCAAGGTTTTCCCTTACGAGTTCAAGGAACGGGCTGTCTACTCCGAGATACCGATTTCCAAGATTCTCGGATTTCTCAATTTCCATATGTAATTTACCTATTTCATTTCAAAACGGCAACTACTATATCTTGTCGTGGATGAAACGTATGAATATACTGTTGCCCAAAATATGTATTCATTCGTTTGCAAGGAGAAAAGATGATTGGGCTTCCAGCAGTTGTTACCTTTGTTGTGTACTTCATACTTCTCATGATCGTAGGCAGTTACTTCTACACCCGCACCAAGAGTGTTGAGGACTATCTTCTAGGTGGTCGCGCCATGGGGCCGTGGGTGACCGCACTTTCGGCTCAGGCAAGCGATATGAGCGGTTGGCTGCTTATGGGACTTCCCGGTGCGCTCTATATTGGGGGCATGCCTAACAGCTGGATCGCCATTGGACTTTTCATTGGTACCGTGGCCAACTGGAAGTTCATATCGGCGCGACTTCGAGTCTACACTGAACGCACAAAGGCAATTACCCTTTCCTCGTTCTTTGAGGATCGCTTTCAGGATCCTACCGGTGCATTGCGGATTATCTCTGGTATAATTATTCTCATATTCTTTACTATCTATGCGTCATCCGGCATTGTGGCCGCTGGCCGACTCTTTGAGTCAATGTTTGGTCTTGACTACCACACCGCAGCAATAGTGGGTACAGCCGCTATTGTGATCTACACCTTCCTGGGCGGCTTCCTGGCCGTCTGCTGGACGGACTTGTTTCAGGGCTCCCTTATGATTCTTGCAATTGTTGTGGTACCAATGATTGGTCTCAACACCGTAGGTGGAATCGGTGAACTCTCGCAGTCCTTGTCGGCGGCAGGCATTTCCACAACACTGTTTGGCGCCGGTGGATTCTTAGCGGTCATATCGACCATGGCCTGGGGTCTGGGCTACTTTGGTCAACCTCACATCCTTGTTCGCTTCATGAGCATCAACTCTATTCGCCAACTCCCACGGGCACGCCTGGTAGCAATTGTATGGGTGTTTGTGTCGTTGACCTTCGCAGTTATTGTAGGGCTTGTCGGAGTAGGAATGTTCACCGGCCTTGAGGGCGGAGCCGAAGAGACGGTCTTCATTCTCATGATTAACGAGCTTTTCAACCCCTGGGTAGGTGGAATTCTGCTCGCTGCCATTCTGTCTGCAATCATGTCAACAATAGACTCGCAGTTGCTCGTTTCATCCTCAGCCCTGACCGAGGATTTCTACAAGAAGATTCTCCAACGTGAAGCAAGCGAAAAACAACTGGTGGTCATTGGACGCGCTTGCGTTATTATCATCTCAGTCATTGCCCTCCTCCTTGCACTGAGCCCGGACAACACGGTACTTGGTCTTGTTTCATATGCATGGGGCGGTTTTGGCGCGGCGTTTGGCCCGGTTGTCATTTTTGGTCTTTTTTCTCGCAAAACCAGCTGGAAGGCAGCCCTCGCCGGTATGGTGGTCGGTACGGTCGTGTTGGTCATATGGGAGCGCATCGGACTTGGCGCATATATGTACGAGATAGTTCCTGGCTTCATATCGAATGTGGTCACTATCCTGGCCGTGAACGCTGTTGTAGGCGAGCCTGAAGCCGAGGTAGTGGCAGGCTTCGATGAAGTAGTAACCATGGTTAAGGCTGGGGGCGAGTTTTAGCACTGGATCTCTCTGCGGTTACGGTTACGTCGGCACCTCTGGATGCGGACAGGGTGGCTGCAACCGGGTACCGAGAGCGCGCCGGGTGCGAACGCCTGGTACCGGCCGCCACGGACACCGATCGCGACAACGGGAGCTATCGTCATAGGCACAAAAAAGCCAGGCGGGGCCAAACGGCCCTACCTGGCGCATACTACTCAAACAGTCGTTCACATAGTCCGCTTACGCGGATACATCAACCATAGTTCCAAGTGCCGGATCCTGAATGGCCGGTGCAGCTTGTTGTGCAAGCTCGGCACCTTCCGCCAAACGGTTTACGGCGTCACCTTGTACCTGTGAATTGTCCATTGCCATACGCATTACCGCCATTCCGGCTTGCTGCTGTACGTCAGCCTGTCTGAGGTCCATTGAAGCTTGTGCAATATCCATAGCACCTCCTTGTGTACAGTCTATGCCTTCATCTCTATGAATTCAAGCGGTCTGGTAGATCTGTATCCGTGGTGCTGAACAGGCTACGGCTTGAGACAAGCCAACAGCACGGGTATAGTCAGGGTATCTTCCCCAACACTTTGGGCCCATCGGAGTACTGGTATGACTACATCGGCAAAAACAACGGTGGCTGCTCCATGTCCATTCTTTGGCACCTGTGGCGGCTGCCGACTCCAGGATCAAAGCTACGGAGCACAACTTGAGACCAAAAAACAGACACTCGCGAGACTCTTGCGCATAGAGGATATAGATGTAGTTGCGTCACACGCGTACGAGTATCGTAACCGCGTTGACATGGTGTTCCACCCGGGCGGAGTTGGGTTTCGTCAACGCGGCAGCTGGGACAGGATCGTCGACATAACTCATTGTCTCATAGCCGAACCCCGAATAAATGACATTATTGCCGAACTCCGCGCGGCCTTCCCGAAACCGGACTCCTTTGATGTCCGCCACCATACCGGAACGCTGCGCTACGCTGTCATCCGCGTTACCCGTGACACCGCCACCCTGACCTTCATTCTGAATCCTGACTCAGCCGGAAGGGAGGCTGCGGAAAAGGCCCTGAAGAGTTTTGCGGCGCAGTCCACAGCAGAGAATGTGCTCATTGGGTACGTATCGGCCACTACCGACATGAGCACAACCGAGGACTACGTGGTGCTGCGCGGAAGCGCAACTCTGTCCGAATCATTCCTTGGTAACTCACTGGAGTACCACAGCCAGGGGTTCTTTCAGGTGAACCACAAGGTTTCCGAGCAGATGGTGTCCTATGTGCGCGACCTTCTGGCTCGAGATACTGGAAGGGTAACCCACCCTTCCCCGGCTGACCCGAATGCTGACCCGAATGCTGACCCGAATGCTGAGCAGCGCGCTGAAGCGGTACCCGGGGCGGCGGTTGGAGTCCAGGCCGAGGCCGAACTGCTGGACCTGTACGGTGGAGTTGGTTCCTTTGGAGTCTCCCTGGCACCGTTATTTACGCGGGTTACGGTTATGGAGAACTATGCTGGTTCAATAACGTCCGCGCGTCGGAATCTTGATGCAGGTGGTTTTTCGGAGTCACGCGCGGTGGTTGACGACGCAACCGAGGCAGACCGGCTGGAGTACCGGCGACCGCTCTTTGTGGTGACCGACCCGCCACGCTCCGGCATGCATCCTGCGGCCATACGCAGGCTTACCGGGCTTGCCCCACGCAAGATTGTGTATGTGTCATGCAACCCAGAGGCGCTTGCTGAGGAACTGCCGCAGTTTCGTAACTACAGGGTGAAATCGGTTGCACTGTTCGACATGTTTCCCCAAACGCCACATTTTGAGGCGGTGGTTGAGCTTGAGCCCGAACTCGGAGTTCGCGCCGGAAGAGTCCCCATGATAGACATGCCGCCCGCCGGACACGACACACAACCGCAAACACAGGCGTTAAGGCTCACAACAAACCCGGGCCTTGAGGGTGTGGTGGTCGAGGAGGTCCAGCGGCTCCTCCCGAGTGCCCGTTGTACACCACGCCCAGGTGGCCTGCAGGCGCAGGTTCTTGTTGAGTACACTCCAGGTGCAGACACTACGAGCGGCTCAACAACTGCCGCGGAAACAGCTGCGGAAGTTGTGCAAAGCCTCAAACACTTGGGTGCGGTTCGCACCGTCATAAGCCACCTGGATCATTTCACCGTTGGGAGGGACGCGGGGACCCCGGCGCACATTGCCCAGCAGCTATCAACGCTTGAAGTGCCGGGGCTGACAACGGCCGCAAGCTTTCGCGTTACAACTGAACGGACCGGAAACCATGAGTTCCGGAGTGAACAGGTGCAACGCGCGGTAGGGGCAATGTTGGTGCACCGGTATGCAAAGCCGGTGAAGCTTGATGAGCCGGAGTTGGAACTTCGGGTCGATGTCTTTGAGCGCCACTGCCTTGTAGGTGTGGATCACGGCCCCGCAGGGCCCGCCTACAGGCGTCCCCGCGTATTCCAACCGCGCATTACACTGAACCCGGTTGTAGCCTACGCAATGCTGCATCTGGCCGGTATATTACGAGACCCGACGGCTGAGATCACCTTGCTTGACCCCTTTGTGGGGTCCGGAACCATTCTGATTGAGGCAGGGTCGCTGCTGCCGCACGCGGTATTGCACGGGCTCGAAATTGACCCGACCACGGCCACCGGAGCCCGCACCAACATCCACGCAGCAGGGCTGAGTGACCGCACCACAGTTCAGCGCGCCGACGCGCGTATTCTTT
>PXEI01000040.1 GCA_003564775.1 Spirochaetaceae bacterium | reverse complement strand
CCACCCTTTTGTCCAACGAACGGCGCGAACCGTAGTTTCTCACAGTATCTATATCGACCTCGTGAGCCGAAAACTTAGCGCTCAGTCGTCGCTGTCGCACAATCCTGCGGAGGACCGCCGCGAACGAGAACTTATCGCGTCGCATAGCCCGAAAGAGCCTGATCGGCACACAGGCATCGACCCACATGACAAAATCGCAGAGCCGGTGAAGCCCCATAGGAAAGAGCAGTGCCGCGTTAACAACACAGTTCCGCTCGCCAGCCTCCATGAGCCGCTGTTGCACAATCTCTACCATACGCGGATGGAGGATAGCCTCAAGCTGCGCCAGCGCATGCGGGTCTGCAAACACAATATCGCCCAGCTTTCTCCGGTCAGGCAGCCCGTCCTCACCAAGTATATGGCTGCCAAACTGTTGCACCACCTCATGAGACAGCTCTTTCAGGGCCTGATGCCCGGTCTTGTCGACATCAATCTCCAGAAATCCACGTTCCACGAGCCGCTCTGCCACGGTACTCTTGCCAGCACAGTAGCTGCCCGCTACCCCAACCACTACCCGAGCCTCGGCCGCTTCCCGGTGCACATCAGCCATCTTTAGTGCAGGTCTCCCCAGCTGTACCCGCTCTCGACATTCACACGCAGGGGCAGTGAAAGCTCGGCCGCACGTGGCATCTCTTCACGCAACACCGCCTCGGCCGCTTCCCGCTCGGCCTCCGGAGCCTCAAGAATCAACTCATCGTGAACCTGCAGCAACATCCGAGTCTGCAACTGTTCGCGCTCAAGACGGTCCCGAACAAGAACCATCGCGCGCTTGACTATGTCAGCAGCGGTCCCTTGAATTGGCGTATTGACCGCAATGCGCTCAGCCCCGGCCTTAACTGTCTTGTTGCGATTGTTAATGTCATGCAGTACCCGCTGACGCCCAAACATCGTTCGAACAACACCCTGTTGTTCGGCTTCGGCAACCGTCGCGTCAATAAAGCTGCGTATGCCCGAGTACTTGGCAAAATACGCCTCAATAAACTCCGCCGCACGCCCACGTGGTATACCCAGCTCTCCGGCGAGCCGAAATGCCGACATACCGTACATGACACCAAAGTTGATCGTCTTGGCAACTCGGCGTTGATCGGCGCTCACCTCTTCCAGTTCCACCCCAAACAGATCCGATGCGGTGCTGCGATGCACATCCTGTCCCGATCGGAACGCTGATAGCAGCCCCGGATCCTGCGACAGGTGTGCCAGCACCACCAACTCAATCTGGGAGTAGTCGGCACTCACAAAAACCGAGCCGGAATCAGGCACAAAAGCACCCCGAATGCGGCGCCCCTCTTCATCCTTAATGGGAATATTCTGCAGGTTGGGATCCTTGCTTGAGAGTCGGCCAGTTGCTGTTCCGGTCTGCACAAAATGCGTGTGTAAACGTCCGGTCTCCGGGTTCACCAGCGCTGGCAGTGTGTCAACATAGGTGCTCTTAAGCTTGGCCAGTTGTCGATATCGCAATACCTTCTCCGGCACCGGGTCTTCTGCCGCAAGCTGCTGCAGGACATCGGTGTCGGTGGAGTATCCGGTTTTGGTCTTCTTAATGGGTTTTAACTTGCGTTCGGTGAACAGAACTTCCTGGAGCTGCTTTGTGCTGGCAATATTGAACTCGTGCCCAGCCAGGCGGTGAATCTCGGCCTCTATCTCGGCTAAGGACTTAGACAGTTCAACGCTGTACTCCTCCAGCACCTTCACATTGAGCCCAATTCCACGAGCCTCCATCTCGGCAAGAATTGGAACAAGCGGCATCTCAATATCCTGCATAACCGGCTCAAGCCGCGCCTCGGCGAGCATGGGAACCAATGCCTCATACAGCCGTAAGGTGATGTCGGCATCCTCGGCCGCGTACAGGGTCGCTGAGTCCAGCGGTGTCTTGTGAAAAGGCCCCGGCTTACCGTTCTCACCCGCAGGAACCACGTCGGCGTAGTGCAGCGTGCGCAGACCCAGAAACCGTTCGGCAAGCGCGTCCATACCGTACTGAGCGGCACCGGAGTCAAGCAGCCAGGCGGCAAGCATAGTATCAAATACCGGGCGCTTTATGCGCACACCCCAGCGCAGCAGTACCTGGTAGTCATACTTAATGTTCTGTCCTACAACCGCTACCGGGTCGGTCTCGAGCAGCTCTCGGAGCGCCTCGCGCACCGGTTCTTCCTCCAGCACAACTCCGTTTGGCCCAAAAAGCGGTATATAGCAGGCCTCTCCCGGTGCAACACAGAGAGAGAACCCAACCGGCGTAGCCACAAGCGCCTCTATCCCGGTTGTCTCGCAGTCAAAGGCAAGAATCCTGGCCTTTCGTGCACGCCCCATCCAGTCCTGCAGCGCATCAAGGGTTGAAATCTGTTGGTAAGCCGAGCGATCCGGCTCCTGCAGATCCTTGGGTGAGGTTAGGCCTGGGGAGGTTGGGCCTGGGGAGGTTGGACCCCTTACCGGGCTGGAGGCAGGTGCCCCCCGCGTTGCGCCTGACTCGGAGGCAGGGCCCTGAGAGACGGCCAGTTCACCCACCTGGCTGCCGGAGCTGCCGGAGCTGCCGGAGCTGCCGGAGCCGCCGCTGCGCAGATCACGCAGCTGGTCTATGACGCTGTTCATTCCCCGGTCAGCAAAAAGGTCAAATGCCTTCTCGGCGTTGAGCTGGTTCAGACGCAGTTCTTCCGCGTCGGCAGGCAGATCTACGTCACAACTCAGCGTCACCAGCTCTCTGCTGAGCAATGCTGCGTCACGCCCCTCTTCAAGCTTCTTCTTCAATGAAGCCGAGGACACATCCTCAAGATTCTCATAGATTCCATCTAGAGTCGTGAACTGCGTGAGCAGTGCCACAGCCCCCTTAACACCAATACCTTTCACACCCGGAATGTTATCCGAGCTATCACCAACGAGCGACAGATAGTCGCGGATCTGCTCCGGATATACGCCCCAGGCGGCGAAGACCTCATCACGTCCCAACTTCACAAAGGAGCCGTCGGACGGCTTGAGAACTTGTGTTTGACCGGCCACGAGTTGCAGCAGGTCCTTGTCGCCGGAGATAACGTAACACTCGCGACCCTCGGCCCGACACCGTTCGGCCAGAGTTGCAATAAGGTCGTCGGCCTCAAAGCCGTCGCGACGCAACTGCGGCACACCAAGAGCCTCAAGCGCCGCTTCAATGAACGGAATCTGCTCACTGAGGTCTTCAGGAGTTTTGTCACGGGTACCCTTGTACTCGGCATAGCGCTCGTGTCGGAAGGTGGGCGTGCGGGAGTCCAGTATCACCCCAAAGTACTGGGGGTCATACTGTTGCAGAAACGAGAGAAAGGACCGGAAAAAGCCAAAGATCGCCGAAACGTTCTTTCCCTGCGAATCACGAAGAGGCCGCCGAATGAAGGCGAAGTAGGAACGATAGACAAGACTGTAGGCGTCCAACAAGTAGAGCGGTTTCATAGTGTAGTTAACCTCGGCAAAAGCTCACCAATGAACAACCCCAACCGGAGGTTATACTCCGGAACTCAAGCGCCGAGGTCGATCATGGACGGTGCACCGGAGACGGCACCGTAGGGTGAGACTTTGCGGCTGGGAATACGGATCTGTTCTAGAGACCCTTGGATTTCGGCCATGCGTTCCTTCAGGAGCTGCTGGTTACGCTCATTGGAGCGCATGACGTTGTCTTTGAGTTTGCTTAGGCTTTCACGAAGTGCTGGGATATCTTCTTCCGGCTCAACCGCAGAGCTGGGAACAACCAGCTCGGAATACAGCTGTTCCAGCGGGTCAATCACCTTCTGAAACGCGAAAATCTCCCCAACAATGACACTTTCCATCTCAACCTGGCGCTCAAGTAAACTGCTGTCACCGCGCTCAATTGAGTCCTTCTCTTGGTCAAGCAGGCTCAGGTAGTCCTGAAAACGGTTTCGTTGTGCAAGAAAGTGTTCACGAAGCCTGCGCAGCACGGCGCTGCGACGGTCCAGTTCATCCTGGTCGAGAGCGTCGTGAACTGCGTGTTCGGTAGTCTGCGTCATGGGTGTCCTCCCATTCTATCCCGCGAAGTTGATACCGGCCGAACTGGAAGAGGAGCCACCCTGAACCGAGCCGGACATTCCCGCCACCTGTTGCCAGGCGTTGCGGAGTTCATACAACATGGGACGAAGTGTCTTAAGCGGCTCAGCCTCTTTCTTCATGTTGGCGTCTCTCAGAAGCCCGTTGAAGTACAGATACAGGCTGAAAAGGCTCTGTGCTATCTGCCCACCCTGGTCAAAGTCCAACGATGCCATGAGTTCGGTAACAATCTCCTGAGCCTTTACAATAGCGTTATTTACCGAGTCGAAGCGGCGCGAACTCTCAAGTTCCGAGACGGCAGTATCTATCTGCCGCAGCGCTTCGTCGTAAAGCATAACGATGATCTGTCCTTGCCCCGCAGTCTTCACCCGAGTTTCGCGGTACGCGTTGACTGGATTCGCCCGATAGCTCATCTACTTCCCTCCCGTCTGATACTGTAAGTATCGACCACCGACCCACGGAAATTTACGCCTAATTTGGAAAAAAAACGGCGATGTTCGGTCTATTAACTTGTTTGTTTCCCTATTGTACCGCGCCTGCGCTCGGTGCTCAAGCGTTTGTAGATCTTTAACGGGCTCGCTCCATCAGGGTGCTCACCGGCACAACGCGGTAACCTCTATACATAAGGCTGTTCAGCAGCACGTCGAGCCGGTCAAAAAGGTAGTCGTCGCGACCACCGTCGGGCATGCCGTCGCCGGGTTTCCCAACACTCAAAGCAACAATAGACCCAGGCAACACCGACTCCACAACACGGTCAAGCAACTCCGCCGATGGTTGGTACAGCCGAGAAATGCCAGCTGGACTCCGTTTGGGAACCCAGTCAAGACTGTCAACATCACGCCCAACGTAGGTGTAGTTAAGCGCCTTGCCTGCCTCAACAATCTCCCGGTTCACCAGGTAGTACGGTGCATGCCAGATCAGGGACAGCTCACCCCCGGTGGCGGCGAAATACTCATCCTCGTTTGCCGCCAAACCCCTCTTGATGAAGTCCCGATCCACCCCAAAGCGAACGTCAGAGAAGTCTATGTGGTAGTGAAACATTGAGCCTACCTCATGTCCGGCCTCAGCAATTTCGCGCACCGCGTCAGGATAACGCCGAATAAACTCTCCGTTCACGAAAAATGTCGCCCGAATGTCGTAGGTCTGGAGGGTCCGTAGAATACTCGACAAGCCGCGCGCGCTATCGGTGGCGTTAAACACCAGGGATATCTCCCGCGCCCGCAGTCGGGAACCATGCCGAAAATGGTCAAAGTCAATCCGGTCGTCCTCGGACGGAAACTCAACATAGCGCCGTTCCGGTGTTGGAATGAGTCTGGATGTCCCAAACGCGGCTACATCGCGCACCATGACAGTGTTCTGGTGGGGCCCCCCCGCCTGAGCCTGGAGATACACCCGGAACTCAGCCGAGGACACCTGTGCCTCACGGAGTTCCGCCGCTGGTGCTTCGCCTAACCTTCCGGTTGTAAAGCTGTAGCCACGCACGATATCGCCTGAGTTCAGGCGCACTGTTTCGGCGACCTCATCTGAACTGTTGTGGTCTGAAGGACTATCACTCGGGGCAAACCCATACTGCTCAACCTGTGCAAAGCCAAGAAATGTTCGCCCAGCATTTTCAAGCAGGCGGGTCTCAAGAAAGTAACGCCCACCGATAATCAGTTCGTTCTCGGTGCGGAAACGCACGTGCAGGGGCTCAGGATGGTAGAACTCGTGCACATCGGACCATCGCTCATAATCCTTGACTTGAACTCTGTCTCGAAAGAGAAGCGCGATACTCCTTCCGCTCGGCGAGGGGGAAACATCCCGAATGCCTGTATCAGGCATGCGCCGGAAAACGGCCCCGGATATCGATGTCCGGAGATTCAAACGATACACCACGGTATCAGTGTTGTTGCCCAGCCGCACCAGAATGGTAACTATCTCGTTGTGACCCCATACTACGCGCGTGATGTCCGCCCCGCGAGGCAGGAGTAGATACGGCAGCGTAGCTGGTTGTTCCATATGCTCGCCCATTCCCAGCCTGATAAGGGTAAGGTTACGCCCGTCCTGCTCAAACAATAACGATGTCGCAGATGGTGAGACCCAAAACCGGTCAAACGATGCATCAAACGAGGCAGGAAGCCGCCCGGCAATACGCCCGGGATCCAGGGCCGGACTGTACAGCCCACGTAGAAAGAACTCAACATCGTACAGTTCATACACAATAGAACCACGGATGTAATACAAGCGCCCGTCCGGGCTCCAGGACATGTTCCGCATGCTTCCCGGCCCAAGGTACCTGAGCTCTTCATCCGGGAGGCGCCCCGACAGGTGCTGTTCAATAGCAAAGTAGTAGAGCTCGCCGTGTTTCTCGTACACAAAAAAATCTGATCGGGGCGACCACGCAACCGGGGCTGCATCCAGGCGTTGGTCTATGCCCCACGCAATCTCGGTTACTGTGTCGTTGACCATGTCGTAGAGGTGCAGATCGGCGTAGGCATCTTGCGCCTCGGCATAGTACAGCAGAAATCGTCCGTCAGGCGACGCGGAGATAGGTGCTTGCTTTCCAGGTGTCAGAGCGCCGTTATCTGCCAAAAAACTCGGGAATCGCTCAACCTGTCTGAACTGCGACTCGTCGAAACGGCTGCGAAAGACGCCAAAACGGTTCTGAATCTGCAGCTCATCGGCCTCGGAAAGATACTCAAGCCGTTCCGGGAAAAAGCTCAAATGCCGTATATCGGGGCGACCCTCAGAAGTGGGCAGAACCGCACCAAACAAGGCCCGATACTCTCCGTAATGCGGGGCCGAAACCTCGCCCTGGAAGAGCAGCCGATTGTCCGAGGACAGGTCGAGCCCGGAGAAAACTATCTCCGCGGAAACTAAGGTTACGGCTCCAAGGAGAAGAAACGCGCCCAAAATGGGCATTTTATGTCGTCTTTGCATAGTTTTATCCGTTTTACTTTTCGGCAGCTGAGCCCTCACAGTTGAGTGAACTCGATTTTTCCCAACTCTTGCTTATAACAGCTCGGCGGCAAGCTCGGCAAGTTTACTCCGTTCCGACCGCTGAAGAGTTACGTGCCCAAACAACTCCTGGCCCTTGAATGCCTCTACCAAATAGGACAGTCCGTTGGAGTTAGCATCCAGATAGGGACTGTCAATTTGATACGGATCACCGGTCAGCACAACCTTTGCACCCTCACCGGCCCGACTCACAATGGTCTTAATCTCGTGTGGCGAAAGATTCTGTGCCTCGTCAATAATAATGAACTGATTTGGCAGGGATCGGCCGCGAATATACGAGAGTGCCTCAAGCTCAATGACCTTGTTGTTCATGAGTTGTTCCGCGTTTTTTATGTTCTGCTTTTTGTAGGCCGCCAACACAAACTCAAGATTATCAAACAGTGGCTGCATCCAGTGCGAGAGTTTCTCATTTTTGGCGCCAGGCAGATACCCAATATCCTTCCCTAACGGAACAACCGGTCGGCTCACCAGTACGCGCGTATAGGCCCGGTCTTCAAGAGTCAGCTTCAACCCGGCGGCAATTGCCAGCAGGGTCTTCCCTGTGCCAGCCTTTCCCACCATTGACACCAGGTGCACAGAGTCATCAAGCAGCAGGTCAAACGCCATCCGCTGTTCGTCATTCAGAGGCCGCACACCAGCAACTGAGGGCATTTTGTGGTCCAGGTAGCGCAACTCGTTGGCAATATGGTCGTACCGGGCAACGACACTCTCCTCAACGCCTTTGGCCCGCAGTGTCACAAAATGATTTGGCGGATACTTCTCTGCCCACGCAACAGTCCCACTTTCTTCAAGCTCGGCTATGAGGTCCGGCGTGGTGTCCACAGGCGTGAAACCACTATAGAGCCGCTCGATATTTACCTTTTGTTTCTCGTAGTCCACCGCCTTAATTCCCAAAGCGGTAGCCTTCACGCGCGCGTTTATGTCCTTGGAGACAAAAAACACGGTGCCGCCCTGGCGTTGTATCTCGTAGGCGGTGAGAATGATCTTGTTGTCGAGCTTGTCACGCAGAACGTCGGAAGGAATGTCTTTACTATGGGTTAGGGCGACCCTGAGGATTGAGCCGTTCTCTATCTTTACCCCGGTAGACAGGTCCCCACTTCTCCCGGCTTCGTCAAGAAAACGAATTGCATGCCGCGCATTTCGCCCACGCTCGTCACTGTAGGTTTTCAGCTGATCAAGCTCCTCCAACACCCACAGCGGCACAACCACTTCCTGGTCGCGGAAACTGAGGATAGCATCGGGCCTGTGAATAAGAACATTGGTGTCAATGACAAAGTTCTTAACGTCGCGGGCCATAACTCCTCCGTGTAGGTCCAATATAGTACCCGAATGAGTCGCATTGCAACTTGATCGGGCTTCTGTCTATTATGATATGTGGGCCTCTAGCCCTTGGGAGTTTTTCATGTCGATATCGGGTCACGTGCCAGAACACATACACGAACTGACGGAGAAGTACGCTGCCGAGATCGTTGCCATTCGCAGACATCTCCATCAGTATCCCGAACTCTCGTTAGAAGAGCATGAGACCGCTGCATTCATCTGTGAACGCTTGGACGAGTTTGGCATCCCGTACCAAAGCGGGGTTGCAGGCAACGGGGTTGTTGCCGAGGTTCGGGGGGTGGGGGACACTGAGTCCGGCTCAGGTTCTGGTTCCGGCTCAGGATCCCAAGAGGTGGTGGCTCTTCGAGCCGATATAGACGCTCTGCCTATACAGGAGCCCGAAGGGCTGGAGTTCTGCTCGCGGCGACCCGGTGTAATGCATGCCTGTGGTCACGATATCCACAGTGCGGCGCTACTCGGCGCCGGGCGCATTCTCCACACAGTACGGGACCAGTTCGCTGGAACGGTGAGGCTGCTGTTTCAGCCCTCCGAGGAACGCATTCCGGGAGGCGCCCTTGGAATGATAGAAGCCGGGGCGTTGCGTAGCCCTGCCGTTAACAGCGTGATTGGCGAGCATGTAAACCCCGATCTCCCGGCTGGCAAGGTGGGGTTTCGTGCAGGCTTCTTTATGGCCTCGGTTGACGACGTCTCCATAACGGTTCGTGGCCGCGGTGGACATGCGGCCAAACCGCACCAAAACATCGACCCAGTAATCATAACTGCCCATCTTTTGAGCAGCTTACAGCAAATTGTTTCACGTTCGGCAGATCCCCTGGTGCCGAGTGTGTTATCATTCGGTCGAGTAATTGCCGACGGAGCCCACAACATCATTCCGAACGAAGTCCATCTTGAGGGTACCTTTCGCACCACCGACGATACCTGGCGCTACGAGGCCCATGAGCAGATCCGCCGCATTGCAGGCGCAACTGCCGCAGCAATGGGTGGTGAGGTCGATGTAGAGATCCGGGTCGGATATCCAAGCGTGATAAACGAGCCGAACTTGACCGAACGTCTGCGCAGTTCGGCCGTTGAGTACCTGGGCCAGGAGCAGGTTGTGGATATCCCACCCGCAATGTGGGCCGAGGATTTCGCCTACTACGGCCGTGAAACCCCGGCATGTTTCTACAACCTGGGTGTCGGCACGCCAGGCTCGGAAAACGCACCGGTACACAGCCCACTATTTCAGGCCGACGAGAACTGCATCGCCCTCGCAGCTGGCTTGCTATCTTATCTTGCACTGACGGAGCTTTCATGAGCCAAGCTATACAGACAGGAGCCCTCATCGTCCAAGGGGACGGAACAGTACTGCTGGATCTTCATGATCCAGGAGCTGATGAGGCACGTGACGCTATTGCCCCGTTTGCAGAACTGGAAAAATCGCCGGAACACATGCACAGCTATCGCCTCACCCCACTCTCGCTCTGGAACGCGGCAGGTGCGGGCCTGGATGCAGAGGAGGTGCTGAGGCGCCTGCACCGGCACGCCCGCTACGCCCCTGCCGAGCATATTTCGGTTATGGTGCGGGACACCGTCTCGCGTTTCGGCAAGTTGGTGCTTGAGGCCTCGGAGGATCCCTACAAACTCACACTCCTGATCTTTGATGAAGACATTGCCGCTGAGATCAGAGGTAGAAAGAAGCTTCACACGCTTCTGCATCCGTTTGTCGACGATACGGCAGAAGCGGCAGGGTCCAACGGAGAGCGCGCGCCCGGCGGGGCGCAGCACGGGGAGGCAGACACGCCGCAACCCGCAGACCGCTTTATGGTAAAGCTGGCCGACCGTGGGACCGTCAAACAGGAACTTATCCACATTGGGTATCCGGTAAAGGATCTGGCGCCACTGCGTGAGGGTGACCCTATTGCCATTCCGCTGCGCAGTGAACGGGGAGTCGGCGGCCCCTTTGTTGTCAGAGACTACCAGAGCGAGGCCGTTGCAGCATTGCTTGGCGACAGAGGCCCGGGAACCGGCTTTGGTACGGTTGTGTTGCCCTGTGGTGCAGGTAAAACGGTTGTTGGAATGCAGGCGATGTCGGCACTCGCTACTAATACCCTGGTGTTAACAACGAATGTCGCGGCAGTGCATCAGTGGATGGATGAGCTGCTCGACAAGACCGAACTTGCACCTGAAGACATAGGCGAGTACACCGGCGACACAAAGAACATCCGGCCAGTAACCATAGCCACCTATCAGGTGCTGGTCTGGCGCAAGGACAAGGAGTCGGAGTTTCCACACTTTGATATCTTCCGAAAGCGCAAATGGGGGCTCATTATTTACGACGAGGTTCACCTGCTGCCAGCCCCGGTCTTCCGTGTGACGGCCGAGCTCCAGGCGGTACGCCGTCTTGGGCTCACCGCAACCCTGGTACGTGAGGACGGACGCGAGGCCGATGTATTCTCACTCGTCGGCCCCAAACGCTACGATGTTCCCTGGAAGGAGCTAGAATCCCGCGGCTGGATAGCCGAGGCACACTGCCATGAGATCCGCATCGACCTCCCCAAGCAGGATCGCAGCGGCTATGCGGCTTCGGACAAGCGTGGGAAGTTTCGTATTGCCAGCATCAACCCCGCCAAGATTCCGGCCGCACAGAGCATTATTGAGAATCATCCCGACGACCACATTCTGGTCATTGGACAGTACCTTGAACAGCTTGATGAAATTGCAGCCGCACTCAATGCACCGCTTATTACCGGGCGGACACCAAACAAAGAACGGGAGCGCATCTACCGCGAGTTTCGCGAGGGCAAGACGCCGGTTATTGTGGTGTCCAAGGTGGCAAACTTCGCAATTGACCTCCCGGACGCCTCGGTGGCGGTGCAGATCTCCGGCAGTTTCGGTTCACGACAGGAAGAAGCGCAGCGACTTGGGCGTATTCTCCGTCCCAAGAAACGCAACTCGCACTTCTACACCATTGTGAGCCGCTACACCGTAGAAGAAGAGTTTGCGGTTAACCGTCAGCGCTTCCTGACTGAGCAAGGCTACAAATATCACATAGATCATTGGGATCTCGGAGATATTCAGTGAACCGTGCCCTTACCGCTCACCCCAAGGAGGCCGATCGCGAGCACTGGCGCGCCTCGCTGCTGCGGCTGCCGGACGATGTCTTCTTT
>PXEI01000165.1 GCA_003564775.1 Spirochaetaceae bacterium | reverse complement strand
TAACGACTCTCGGTTAATGGGCTTGACGAGGTAGCTTGTTGCTCCACCTTTGTAGTAAGCCTCAACAACATTTTTTGGATCTTCCAAAGCGGTGGTCATCACTACTTTGACCGCATCACGATCACGCAAGCCCATTTCTCGTTCAAGTTCACGGATCCTTTGTAGTGCTTCCTGCCCGTCCATGCGCGGCATCATGATATCAAGAAAGATGACGCCGTAAGGATCGTTTTCCTCCCATGCTAATCGGAAGGCATCAATCGCTTCCGCACCATCGACCACCACATCGCATGGTCCGAAGTCACGAACCATGGTCTGCAGTAGACGCCGGCTACCAAAATCATCCTCGACTACGAGAAACCTCATCTAATGCTCCTTCAAGCTCACTCCAAACTCCAGCTAAACCTTGGCTATCGTTGCGCTTACATGCCAGAATAGCACGAAACAGCAAGTTGTCGATCTCAACCAAATCTAATGCGTTAGCAGATCTTCGGAGCTCCGTACTTCGCCGCCCAGCTTCTTCCAGGCTTAGTGCTTCACCCGCAACCGATACATCCTCAACCAGTGCAGATAGATCTGCAACGAACTCCGAGACCGACCGTGTATGTGAGGCCCGAGCCCTGTCCAAATGTGTCGCCTCAACGTGACCGTCAAGCTCCTTGACCTCACGCGCGGTCCCTTCAACTTCGTCAATCGCGCTACTTCCTGTCACATCGGCAATGACCTTTGCAAGCGAATCCATGGCAAAGGGTTTGACCAACATGGCGTTCATACCCTCCGCGAAAACCCGCTGGCGGTCTTTGTCACTGGTGTGCGCCGTCACCGCAACTATCGGGACGTTCATCACGTGATCACCAGCCTCACCTTTGCGGATCGCCGAAGCGGCAGCAAAGCCGTCGAGTTCCGGCATCTCCAGGTCCATAAGAACAAGATCTACCTCGGTACGCCGCAACCGCTCAACCGCAAGCCGACCGTTCTCAGCTTTAATCACCTTGTGCCCCAACTGCTCAAGCAGTTTGCTGTTGACCAAGCGATTGATATTATCATCATCAGCCAGCAGCACTACAAGCATATGCTCCGGCCGTCCTTGCGAGATAGAGCCATGAACGTTCCCCATTTCCCCTATCTCGGTATCACGTTTCTGTGAAATGGGCCTCTCACCTGCACCGTCTTCCTCAGCCTCGCCTGCGAGTGCTACCTCCAGTCGATGCAACAGCAACTCAATTCTCAGTGGCTCATTAAGGACGAAGCCGGTTTTTTGCACGATCTTTGGTTTTGTCGGACCAGCAATTGGAACCGAAACAAATGCAGGTATGGAAGAGTTCTTCGCGACCAAGCCAGATACGAACTCGAGATCTCTACCGCGGAGTCCAAGTCCCAGAACCAGGTCTGATCCCTCGCCATCCTCTTCCAGCGTCTTGAGCTGGTCAGGTTGCTCGACCTGCCTGACATCAAGCCCGGCCTTGTACAGCCAGTCGCGCACGAACTCTCTCTCAGACTCGGAACTACTGTAGAGACTGACTCGACGGCCCACAAAAACCTTGCGTGGTGTAAGCTCATAGGCTGCCGGGACAAGCGGAACTCGAACACAAAAGGTAGTGCCGAGCCCTGGCTCACTCTCAACGCTTACAGTCCCACCAAAGAGGTCTACAAGACTCCTGGTAATGGATAGTCCGATACCGGTGCCACCATAGTTGCGGGTTGCCGACCCATCAAGCTGGGTAAAGGCATCAAAGACCTGGTCCAGCTTTTCCGCCGGAATTCCCTCACCGGAATCCTTCACCTCTATACAAAGCATTGGTGACGCGCCAGCAGTCTCGGGGGCTTCCTGTACTACGCTCAAAACGATTTCGCCGGAGCTGGTAAACTTCACCGCGTTGGACAATAGGTTAAGAAGAACCTGTTTGAGCTTTTGCTTGTCTGTCGTAACCTTGCCAGCAAGCGAGACCGGTACAAATTGAACCACACGAACCTTTTTCTTGTGGGCCTGTGCAGCAATGTGTTCCAGGCACCCCTGGAAGAGTTCCAACAGTTGAAAATCATGTTCAACGAACTCCATTTTGCCGGACTCAATCTTGGAAAAATCCAGAATCCCGTTGATTAAACTCAGAAGAGAGTCACCGGAGTTTCGGAGTATCGACAGAAACTCACGAAGCTCAACGGACTCTGCACGTTCGAGCGCGAGTTCAGACATGCCAATGATACTGTTCAATGGCGTTCTCAGTTCGTGGCTCATATTAGCCACAAACTCACTGCGCGAACGCGCAGCCTCTAGAGCCTCGGCGCGGGAAGCGTGCAGTTCACCTTCATAGCGCAGGTACTCGCTTATGTCCTTAAGACTGTAGACGAGTCCGCATGGGCGCCCCTCGGGTGAGTACAGCACTCGTTCCACAAGTTCAACTGGAACGCTCCCACCGTTCTTGGTGTTGAGCCGGGCCCGGCGGAGGAAGAAGGCCGGGTTCGCTTGCTCACTACCTGCGCCCCGGGACGGAAGTGGATCATAGGCATCGTCGGCCAGGGGCTCGGTATGGAGAACACTATCTGTTGTCTTGCCACGTGCCTCATCTCGGCCCCAGCCGGTGAGAAGCTCTGCAGATGAGTTCATGTAACGAATGAGTCCGGAATGGTCTGCGGCGACCACTCCCTCCGATACTGTCTCAAGCGTGTTGTCGGTCCACCAGCGCGCCTCACGGAGCTCTCGTTCTACTCCGGCTTTGTACCGCGCCATTTCAATGGAGACCACAAGTTCTCTGTCACGGAAAGGCTTGAGTACATAGCCGACTACGTTGCCTTTTAGTGCTCGTTGCAAAACCGCATCGTCGGCATTTGCGGTCACAAAAATGATTGGAATGTCGAAAAGTTTTCCAATCTCGCTCGCTGCTTCAATACCGTCCATGGCCCCCTGAAGGCCAATGTCCATGAGTACCAAATGCGGAGACAACTCTTTGGTAGCGGAAATGGCACCAAGGCCGTCTCCAACCACGCGAACTACCGAATACCCTAGTCTTTCGAGCCGATGCTTTATGTCGACAGCAACAAGCCGTTCATCCTCTACAACCAGAATCCGATACATTTGGTTATCCGCATCAGTATCCCGGTTCAGCCCACTTAGTTCCGACACAACCGCATCCTATCGGCGCTGAGACACAACGGAAATAACATGCGGCGCAATTCCACTGAGGGGAAGTACCTTTTCAACTCCGCCACGCTTAATTGCCTCGTTTGGCATTCCAAATACCACGCAGCTTTCTTCATCCTGGGCAATAGTGTAGGAACCGGCTTCTTTCATCTCGGCCATACCACGAGCACCGTCATCGCCCATGCCGGTCATAATTACCCCGATCGCGTTCTTCCCCGCGTAGCGAGCTGCAGAACGAAACAACACATCGACGGAAGGCCGATGTCGACTCACTAGCGGGCCATCACGAACCTCGACATAATAGCGGGCTCCGCTGCGCTTAAGCAGAGCATGCTTGTTTCCCGGGGCAATGAGGGCCCGCCCCTGCACTACGGTGTCGTTGTTCTCTGCTTCTTTGACAGTCACCGCACACAGTGTATCCAGGCGCTTTGCGAATGCAGCGGTGAAGTTCTCCGGCATGTGTTGCACAATCACAATTGCTGGCGCATCCCCCGGAAGTACTTCAAGAAACGCCCGCAGCGCCTCGGTACCTCCGGTTGATGCGCCGACCACTACAATCTGTTCCGTAGTCTCGACAACTCCGTGGCTTGCAGCCCTTGAGAGCACGGCGTCTGCGGTCAATTTTGGCGCAGGTGTATGAATCTCAGCCCTTGGATCTATCTTGCGCACTTGAGCCAGATGGGCCGCACGAACAACATCACAAATCTGGACACGCGACTCTTCCAGAAAGTTTCTCGTTCCGACCTTGGGCTTTTGAATAATATCAATCGCACCGTACTCCAAAGCGCGGAGTGCGTTTTCAGAGCCTTCACCGGCCTGAGATGAGCAAATGACCACCGGTAGGGGATGCTGCTGCATGAGTTTACGTAAAAAACTCAGCCCATCCATCCGTGGCATCTCAATGTCAAGTGTGATGACATCTGGAATTATCGTTCGGAGTTTCTCGGCTGCAACAAGAGGGTCGCTTGCCACCGCAACAACCTCAATATCACGAGCTTCGCTGAGCACCGACTTAAGAGTCTCACGCACGACTGCTGAGTCATCAATAATCATGACCTTTATAGCATTGGCCTTCATTCTTGTTACGTCGCTCATCTTGAGCGCCCCCTCTATGTGCTTCGACAGCAGTTCCGAAACGGTCTACTCCGGTTTTCGATAGACCGTAGGCGCGACCGACGACAGCGGTAGTTCCATTCCTGCCAAGGTCTCGCTATGCCCTAGAAACAGATAACCACCTGGTACCAGAAGGTCGTAGAGCTTTCGCAAAAGCCTGGTCTGATTGTGTCGATCAAAATATATGATTACATTCCGGCAGAAAATGATCTCGAATGAGTTTCGAATTCCAAAGTCATCCGCCATGAGGTTGAGCCGATGAAAACGCACACGATCGCGGAGTTCTTTCTTCACGCGCACAACTTGTTGCTCACGGTCGCGGCTGCGTAGGAGATACTTCTTTCTGAACGGTTCTGGAATCGGGGTAATACGGTCCATGGTATATACCGCCCGGGTACCACGTTCGAGCATGGCCGTTGAGAGGTCGGTAGCGAGAATAACGTAATCAAAGTTGCGCTGCGATGCCCGAAACTCTTCCAACACCATCGCAATGGTATAAGGTTCCTCTCCACTGGAGCTCGCGGTACTCCAAACTCGTAAAGGACCATGTGTCCCCCAACCCGAAGAGTTGATCCGTTCCGGAAGCAGCCGATCGGTCATGAAGTCAAAGTGGTCCTTCTCCCGAAAGAAGTCGGTCTTGTTGGTAGTTACGGCATCGATCATGTGCAGGAGTTCGTTCTTGCCTTGGGAGTCGCGAAACACATAGTTGAGATACTGCTCAAAGCCAGCGTACTTCAAGGCTCGCACGCGCTTTTGTAAACGCGACTCGAGCATGATTTTCTTGCTGTCCGGCATGCGAATGCCCAGTTCGCCCTCAATAAACCGTGCAAGCTCCTGAAACTGATTCTTACTCAAACCCTGCTTCGGAGCGGGATCCGCAGGTGTCCTTTCCTCGGTGATACTCATGGTGCGGTAAGTTAACTCCTAGTGCGTTACTTGATGCTCGCGCTTGGCAAGACTGCATAACTTTTGCACATCCAAGATCAGGGCAACAGAACCGTCCCCTAAGATGGTGGCACCAGATATTCCTTCGATATGGCGGTACAGTCGTCCAAGATTTTTGATCACGGTTTGGTGGTCACCTATGACTTCATCAACTACAAAGCCGATATCCTCACCCTGTGAACTCACAACAACAATCTGCTCAATTTCTGGCTCATTGTCGGATACACCAAAGACATCACGCAGCACCACGTAGGGCAATACCTCGCCGCGGTTAGCTACAAAGTGACGCTTACCGTTGTTCATACGTTCCTGATGAGTGAGTTCGATGCATTCCCCAACAGCAGATAAGGGAAATACGTACATCGCCTCCCCAACCTGTACCAGAAGCCCTTCAATAATCGCCAGAGTAAGAGGAATGGCTAGTTCAATGCAGGTACCTTCCCCTGGAGTGCTATGAATGGCTACTGTCCCGCCCAGGCCCTCAATCTCTCGTCGTACAACGTCCATTCCGACACCACGACCAGACACACTCGTTACGTTCTCGGAGGTACTGAAACCCGGGGCAAACAACAACTCGTCAATATCCGAGTCATTCAGTTCCTGCCCTGGCGCGATAATGCCGCGTTCCTCAGCCCGAGCTCGTATCCGCGCCCGGTTCAGGCCAGCTCCGTCGTCTTCCACCGTTACTAAAACAGTTGCGCCGGAGTGCTCAGCCTTCAGAAGAATCTGTGCGTCAATCGGTTTACCTGCCGCGGCGCGATCTGCAGGTTTTTCAATGCCATGGTCCATAGAGTTACGAATGAGATGAACGAGTGGATCATTGAGTCTGTCTATAACCGACTTGTCGAGCTCGGTCTCGGCCCCAACGGTTTTGATCTCTACTTGTTTGCCAAGCTCATGCGACAGATCACGGACAAGTCTCTTGAACTTACTAAAGGTAGTCCCGATAGGCACCATTCGTAGGCTCATAGTGTTGTCACGCAACTCAGTAGCAAGTCTATCAAAACTCTCAGACACCAGCGTTAAGCCCGAATGTCCAATATGCACAGCGGTTTGTGTAAGACGCGCCTGCAAAGTCACCAGTTCACCAACCAGGTCTACCAGTTCATCGAGTTTCTCACTGCTTACCCTGACACTTGCCGAACCCAGTTCGTTCTGCAGCTTCTTCCGCGAACGCTCAACATGTTCTTGCTCAACTAAGGCTGCCTCAACGTGCCGTGGATCGATTCCGTCCTCAACCAGCATCTCTCCAAGCCTTCGTTGTCGCACGGCGATCGACTCCACCTGTCCGGCCTCAGCAAAGCCCCTGTCAACCAGTATCTGTCCCAAGCGGCGATACTCGTGATCGTCCTCGTCCCCTTCCGGCTCGTCGATAAGCTCTACAGATAACTCACTGTCGTCCTCAACAAACATGAAGACATCCCGAACCACCGTTCGACCCTTTTTGGTCGTGAGGAGCAGATCCCAAGCAACGTAACAGTTCTCCGGCTCAAGACGTCCCAAGGGTTGAATGGCCTCGGTATAGGCAATTACGCTTAGCTCCCCCATCTCAGCCAACTCATCTAGCAGAAGAACCGGGTTCGTTCCGTTAATGAAAACGCTCTCTCCGGGTTTGAAAGCTATTCGGTAGGTCACCGGGTGTTCATGGTTCCGGGTTTCACCCATCATCCCATTTGTATCAGCAGAGCCTTGTTCTTTGTCCGCATCCGCAGCCAGCTTGACCGGTCCCTTGGACACCGATCTCCCCTCGGCTTCAGC
Organism: Spirochaetaceae bacterium; assembly: GCA_003564775.1. Lineage (GTDB taxonomy): Bacteria > Spirochaetota > Spirochaetia > DSM-27196 > SLAA01 > SLAA01. Next base: position 4,604 of record PXEI01000165.1, on the reverse strand, counting down.
GGTCAATTCTTCCAGCGAAGCGTCCGGCGCCTGAGGTGCCGTACCGGGCTTCACATGTGCCGATGAAACGTGATCCTGGAACTTTGCAATGAGTTCGTCCGAGATCATGGTGAACTTGGGGCCAGCGGCCGCCGGTTCCTGAAGCATTTCGCGAATATGATCACGCGCATCAAGAGTAAGACTCACGAGCTGTGGTGTAACCGGAAGCTTTCCGTTACGCACCTCATCGAGTGTCGACTCCACCTCATGCGCAAACCGTGCGACCTCGGTAAAACCGAACATCCCGGCTGATCCTTTAACCGTGTGCATAACGCGAAAAACTGCCGCGATATCCTCGTGACTATCAGGATGGTCTTCGAGGACCAGCAGAATTCGTTCAAGATCATTCAACAGTTCGTAGGCTTCTTCACGGAAGCTGTCTTGAAATTTGTCCAGCATTTTTTACTTTACCTGCAGCTCTACAAGATGGTTTTCAAGCTCGCGGGCCTCGGTGGGGGCTTCCTTGCAGAAACCTCCCGCTACCAGGTACTCACCCACTTCTTTGGAAACCTCTCCATTCAACCGAAACCCAACACCTCGTATACCTGCCTCGCGCACAGCCGCGTAGAGAATCTGAACGAACGAGAGGTCTATTCGCTCAATATGCGAAAAATTAAGCAGGACAGGATCCGCAGTATCGAAAGCCTGCAACAACTGCACTCGCAGTTCATTACACGACGCAATCCCTACGACGCCCTCCGGGCTTACTACTTTGATGTTCTCACTCATAACTATCCTGACTCGTAGTATAACTGGAAAACGCAAAAAGAAACAGAAATCACTCGTCGCTCACAGAAAATTGTCGATCTCAAGGAGCGTGGCCAACTGCACCCCGCTCTCAAGAAAGCCAGCCTTCCTTTTCCGAACAATGATCTGCAAGAACGCAACCCGATACTCGGTGTTCACATCGAAGTTGCGCAAGGAAAAAGGATCGTTAGCCGAAAGTCCGGTCTCATCGGCTATACTCCCCGGATAGACGTGACTCACCACATAGTTACTTTGCCAGGGAAAACGCCCGACCTCCCTCGCCTCCATACCAAAAAGCGCAGGAAATAGCTCATGAGCCGGGGAAAACTCAAACGCATCTTCCAGCGGGCTAAAGGGCCTGTCTTCCAGAACGAGGAAGCGCTCGGTATTCACATCGTCCCTTGTCAGCGAGACTCGAATGAGTTCTCCTGGACCCCGTGACAACAGTGCACTTTGTCCTTCGCTGATCTTACGGAGTGAGTGCCCTTCAATCTCAGTAATAAGGTCGCCCGACCTCAGGCCCGCCTGATCAGCAGGACTATGTCGAGCTACATACATTACTTCAAATCCCTGGCGGGTCTCCTGTACTGCAACTCCCATCCATGGATGCCTCACCTCACCTGTATCAAAGAGCTGTGGCAGAAAGTACTGCACCCAGAACGATGGAATAGCAAAGTTAATGCCCTCAAACTGCGGTATTCCAGCAAACACTACTCCGATCAGATCGCCGTTCGGCGCGATAAGCGGACCACCGGAGTTACCGGGGTTAACGGGCGCATCAACCTGGAGAGCGTCGCCCATTTGAAGAAACCTTCTCCCCCCAGCCGAGATGATGCCGGATGTAATGGTGTTATACAGCCCTCCTGGTGACCCAATGGCATAAATGGGTGCTCCAGGCCGCAGCTCACGGATATCGGTTAATGAAAAAACATACTCCGGTTCAACCTCGACCTTCAGCAACGCCACATCGAATATCCGGTCATAGCCAACCACTCGTGCCGGTATTCGCTCATCGGGCGCACCCGGCAGGCGAACATAAAGCCGAGAGAACCCCCGGTAGGTGGGATCTACCTCGCTCGCAATAACATGGTAGTTTGTTATGAGGTATCCACGCCGGTCGATAAAGAAACCGCTTCCAATAACCTGGTCGGGTCGTCCAACACCACGGTCTATTCGAATTCCTCTATTAACCCACACCGTCGCGGTGCCAGCAATCATGTCGTTGGGTTCGGTGGTGCGATCAAGGTGAGCACGAAACGGCTCCAGGACTGCGTCTTCAAGTTCCCGCTGCTCAGCAATACGCAGCAACTCGCCAAGCGCATGGCTATTGTTGTGCTCCAAGGCAAACGTCGCGTACTGCTCAAGTGACTCATCCGTAAGCGTTTCCAAACCCGGCATGCGTAGCAGCACGTTGAGTGCTGCTGGAGCGTTGCCTTCCTCTACGTAGTGTTCCGCCCAGGAAAAGTACAGTAGGTCAAGATTCAGCTCGCTCACTCGCCGTTCTTCTTCAAGCAAAGCAAGTGAACGGAAAAGTGAAACCGCCCGTCGATACTCGCCTGACTCTACGGCCGCGAGCAACGCGTCGGAGCTTGCTTGAACAGCACGCTCCCACCACTCATCCAACTCTTCGGAACTGAGAAGGTCGTCGTTTCTCAGTCCGTCTATCCGCACGAAAGCCCGCGTCGGGTAGGCGCCCCGCACCAACCGGTCAAGATGGGCCACGGCATTGTCTGTTCGCATTTGTGGATCTGCGGCAAAACCGGGAGCAGTGCGGCAAGCGGACAACACCATTATAACTAGAATCCCAAACAGCGCCATCTGGCCCAAAGCCCCGCGACCGCTGCTCCGGCCGCCGTTGGAATATCGATCTATGTACTGTGTAGTAGACATACTTTTCTCCGTTAGCGCTCCGCCCAGGTGCGAATACTCTGAGCCTCTGTCGGTTGAGCCCCATACTGGAAACGATCAATACTGAAGGCTCTGCCGCCCTCGGCCTCCCAAGAGCGCCGTACTGGCTCTCCTGTCTCGTTCCAGTACACCGCACCGTTCTCACCAAGAGTCTCTAAGTAAAGGTACATTCCGGAATCGTCCTCGTCGAACGCCGTCGCTATCAACTCGCCCGCTGCGTAGAGCTCCACTTGCTCAAAATATCCGTCGCTGTTGAGGTCACGCACCGCTCGGACCGGAACGCCATTGTGGTACAGCAGGATATAGTCGATGCGACCGTCCCCGCTTTCATCTACAACCCTGCGCAAAGGCAGCCCGTTGTGCAGATCATTCACTGCTATCACTCGCTCCGAATGTGGATCACTCTCTACCAGTCGGTAACTGTGCCGCCGAATATCCTCAAGATCTATTTCCCAGGCCTCGTCGGACTCTGTCTCAGGTAAAGGAAGCCGCAAAGGCCAAGGAGTAGCAGAATCAACCCCGGTCGGAATGCGCAGCGCCGCCACACGAACTCGATCCGGAATAATGCTGTACCTCCGGCTTGAAGCCTCAAAAGCCGCTGGCCCAACGCCAACCTGTTCTACAACAGGGTAGTCACGATACCAAACCCGAGTACGCATGCCGTTTGCGTGGAACTCGAGATAGCTTGGCAGTCCATCCGCGTCCAAACTGAATACTACCTGCGCTGTTGCTGCACCGCGAGGATACCCCTCATACCTTAGTACTCGCCCATCCTGCAACTCAAGAGCTTCGGTAAAGAACCCGTTCCTCCCTCCGCCGCCATACAGCGTGCCTGAGAACGACTCGAGTGGCTCAAGCAGTTCTTCAATGAGCTCATCCCGACCTTGACCGCGCAGCGCAAAGGCCATTTCACGCACCAGCACCGAGTCTTCTGCACCCCCAAGCTCAATGAACCCAGCCACCATGTTCCCGGCACTCAAGCCCGCATCAATTCCGGACAGGTATACCCGGGGATCACTCCCCCCCAAACGCAGATATTCCTCTACCAGTGCACGGCGACGTCCAACATCTCCCAGTACCTCAATGTATCGCAGGAGGGCGGTAAGATAAGCTGGGTCGGAACTACGTTCACGCTCTATCCAGCGTGACTCACGAAATGCGGGTTGGCCCCCACGGTCAAGAAGTACGGTGAAAAATCGCGGGTCATGTGGGAACCGCTCCATGCCCTGCTCAGCTAAGCGTTCAGCTTCCCGGATCTCACCCATTTCCAGTGCGAGCCGTGCCCGAAGCGCCTGAAGATCTGCCTGACCGAGCTCGTTCAACCGAAACTGCTCAAGCGTCTCGGAAGCCGTCTCAATATGCCCCAGATTCATAAGCTCCCACACAGCCCGGTAGAGCGCATGCCCGTAGGAGCCATACCGAAAAGAGTCGTTTTCCAGCGCACGGATCAAGTACAGAACTCCTGCATCACGCTCTGATTGGTGGTCTAAGAAGTGGAGGGCAAGCTCATAATGGCCGTCAGAGTGAAAAGAGTCGTACTGAAGGGATACCAGCAGCATTTCCAGCGCATGGTCGGTTCGGCCTGCTTGCAGCAGGGCCCGTGCCTCGGCCCGATAAGCCTCGGCTACTGCTCTATCATGCTCAGTTGCCCGCGCGGGAGCTGGCGCACCAAACCTGTAAAGCGGCTCTATGAGCTGCGCCTGAGACAGGTTGGGCGCTCCTGTGGCAAAGAGCAGCACTAGGAGCGCCGGTTGAACCCACCAGGCCTTCATCTGCGTGTGTTACGACTGGTCGCCTTGCTTGGGCGAGTCGCTACTCTCGGACCCCGAATCTTCAGGTACGTCCGCGTTGTCCGATTCTGAGACAGGTGCATGCTCCTCCGTCTGAGAAGGCGCATCGTGCTCGGCCTT
>PXEI01000300.1 GCA_003564775.1 Spirochaetaceae bacterium | reverse complement strand
GAAAAATCAAAAATGTGGTATAGCTGATCAGTCCTGCGGCTAAAATCACTCCCTCTAATCTGCTCACAACGCCATTCAATGAAAGCAGTAAAACAAGAACGGATAAGCCGATCATAAGAGGAACATCCAGCCGGAGAAGCTGTTTTGAGACAGAAAGAGGAAGAATCAGTGCTGACAATCCAAGTATAAACAGCACGTTGAATATATTACTGCCTACAATCGTGCCAAAGGTCATGCTCTCCTGGCCGGTCAGAGATGATTCAATACTTACGGCCAGCTCAGGGGCACTTGTACCAAACGCCACTACCGTCAACCCGACCACCAGCGGCGAAATTTTCAGCGCCAATGCAATTCTTGATGCGCCCTTCACCAGCATTTCAGCGCCAATAATGAGCAGTACCAGACCGGCAAAAAACCACAAGAACATCATATGGATACCTTACGAATAAAAGTTTGATGAATATAGAAGTGTGCTTCCTCAGGTGCCTTCATGATATCCGACCTTGTATTGTGTTCTAAATATTAGTGTATCTGCCATTAAATTAGAAGCGTATAAACAAAGAATGCTTTTTTTAATACACATGCCAAGATTCGGATTTGTAACCGACTGATTCATAGTCAGAAAAAGCACGCTTAATAACTTCATAAAGGGTGATATTTGTATTTTCATGTACCAGTGACCTTTTAATATGTGATTTTTGTTCCCGATATTTTAGTTTCGGGTTGATTTTGAGAATGAAAAACAATTAATACTCTCTCTCTATAGAATCCTTCCTATTAAGTTTTTAATTTTGCTATTGGGTCTCCTTTCATTCCCTCCTGAACATAATGTGCAAGTAGCACTGCAAACGTTTCAATATTCTGATTTACACTCGCCTCTTCAAGTGCTTTCATATAGAAGTCCCTTTTTTCAACCGGAAGTACAGTCCAGGGATATCCCCCTGATGCTAACATCACATTCATTAAAAATCTCGCCATCCGTCCATTTCCATCCATATAAGGATGTATATAAACAAACATAAAATGCCCTAACACTGCTCTCACAGCTGGTTCTTTTTCATTCCTTATGAGTTCAAAAAGTTCTCCAATCATTTCTCTGGATGTTGATGCAGCGGGAGGAACATGCATTGATTTCTGTATATAAACAGAAGCATTTCTGTAACCTGCTAAATCTGATGCTTTTATAATTCCGGCTGTCACGCTTGGAGTAAACATTTCTCTATACCAATCGCCATGATCATCATATGCAACCATACCCGGATTATGGCCTACTAGCACTTTTTTAATACTTTCTCTCACTGCTTGGAAAACCTGCCAATATCCACGTGCTGCCATGGCATCTCTATGTTCACTGTCTTGACTGTCCACTTCAGGATTCCAACTACCACTTCTTACTTTATTTATCAACTCCGCGGAAACACGATAACCTTCTATAGAAAGTGAATGGTAAGCATCCGTCACATAAACATCTTCAACCTCTTTTAGATATTTTCCTTGATTTTCAGGCATGCCAGGTGGTGCCGGGAAATGGTCCAATACTGTATCTCTCATTGAATCCCACATTAAATAAATCCGATTTATAGCAGGTGTCTTTGTTTTAATAAGGATTTCTGAATCAACTTCACTTTCAAACGGATCATTTATTCTGACATCGTAGCCAGCTGATCTCATCGTTTTTTTTATTTCATCTGCTATACGATCACGCCCTATATTTTGAAATGCACCAATTAGTCGGCCTGCTATTGTACTATGACCTCCTTCCAATAACAAATGGAGTACCTCTGACGAATCGTTTACCATACCCAATGCTGCTCTGGCATCAATATGATTCTGAGTAAAATATCCAGGTGTAGCATTTATTAAGCCGGCAGCAACAGAAAAGAGTCTTATTCCATCTTTTACTGTCACTTCGTTTGAAGGAGGCAACTCTGCTCTAATTTCTAAAATTGAAGTACCATGAATTAAATCCGTTGCCTTATTCCTGCCCTTAGGGCTTCTTACTATAAGTTGATTAGGAATTGCTTGATTTCCTGCATGCAACTTCAAAGATTGATCTGGAGAGAGTGCCCACTCATCATTAAAGCGATCATTCAAATACATTTCACAAAATTTCCAAAAAGATACATACCATGAAGTACTGTCACCTTTTTTCTCATCCGGGCGACAAGGGATGTACCATCCTCTTATAACCTTCTTTATGAAACCGTTTTCTATCAGTCGGCGTCTATCTTGGTCAGGTAAATCCTTTGATCGAATTGCAGCTAATCCATCATTATTCTGTAATGGTTTCAATAATTCTAAGGATTTTGCCAGTTTTTCTGCCGGTGTTTCCACTGCGCTGTTCTTTATGATTACGTGTTAAAATTAGCTTTTAATATTGCGTTAGATTTAGCTTTTACGATGTGTTAAAATTAGCTTATGCCCATGTGTTAAATTTAGCTTTTTAACTTATTAGCACAAAATCTACTTTTTACAATTGTTTAGGGGCTATGACTTCTCCATGTTTGTTTCAGTCGCAAAACATGTCACAAACTTTTTTAGGCTTGATGTACACTTTAAAACTCT
>PXEI01000475.1 GCA_003564775.1 Spirochaetaceae bacterium | reverse complement strand
TGAGCATTCCTGCAGACGCAGCCGCGCGGCCCAGTATCGTACCACTGCCTTTTCCACGACAGGCTGTCATGAGCCTTGCCGCAGCAGGGGACATGGGAGCTTCCGGCGGGGGAATGAACACCGCGCGTGCATTGCTGCTGGAACAGCTTGGGGTGCACCGGCTGGTTATGGTGCGGCAGGAACACACTCGGGACATTTTTGTGCTGGAGGACGTATCTCGGCCCGGCACGGCAACAACGGCAGCACCGGTAACAACGGCTCGGCCAAACACTGCAGAACTCATGGTGTTGGGCACCGCCGACGGGGTGATCTGCAACGGCGTCGGCAACGAGGGGCTGTGGCTTGGGGTCACGGTTGCAGACTGTGTGCCAGTATTTGTGAGCGCCGGTGCAGGCGGCCCTTGTGCCTTGCTGCACTCGGGGCGGAAGGGTACCGGTATTGTGCTGACGGCGCTGCAGATGATGCACACCAGGTACGGAGTTGAGCCTGCAGAGCTTGATGTCCTGATAGGCCCGGCAATTGGAGCCTGTTGTTATCAGGTAGGCGCGGACTGCGCGGAGGAGTTTGCTGCGGACTGGGGAGCGCAGGCGGTGGAGAAGCGCCCGGATGGACTCTATCTTGACCTGCCGCGCCTTAACCGGGAGCTTGCTCTGGGCTATGGTGTTAAGCGGGTGCAGGTTGTAGAACGCTGCACGCGATGCGATACGGAACTGGGATCATACCGGCGAGAAGGTCCGGACAACTATACGCGCATGCTCGCGCTACTGCAGGTGGGGAACAACATATTATGACTCGCAACAAAGAACAATGGATTGAACTGGTAGGAAACGCGCTCGAGCAGCTCGCGACCGACAAGGGGATAGAAGCTGGCGCGTTCTCACCTGATCAACTGCAGGCCGAGGTGCCGCCAAACCCGGAGTTGGGTGACCTGGCGTTTCCTATGTTTCCCTTTGCCAAGATTTTTCGCAGCGCTCCTCCAGCGATAGCCGAGGCGGTTATTGCGCTCCTGCCGGAGGAACGGCGCAACGCGGTCACTACCGCTGGCGGGTACCTCAACGTTCGCTTTGACCGGACTGAACTTATTCAGGAAACCCTGAAGGCGGTGCAGGATCAGGGAGAGTCCTACGGTTCAAGTAAGGCTGGCGCCGGAGTGCGGGTCATGATTGAGTTTTCCTGCCCCAACACCAACAAGCCTTTGCATCTTGGACATCTGCGCAACGACGCACTTGGGGAGAGCACCGCGCGCATTCTGAGTTTTGCAGGGGCAGATGTTCGCAAGGTCAACCTCATTAACGACCGTGGCGTGCATATCTGCAAGTCCATGCTGGCATACCGCAAGTTTGGCAACGGTGCCACTCCGGACAGTGCAGGGGTTAAGTCGGACCATTTTGTTGGAGACTACTATGTCCGGTATAACCAGTGGGCCAGCGAGGATCCGGCGGCAGAACCTGCCGCCAAGGAAATGTTGCTGGCCTGGGAACAGGGCGACCCGGAAACTCTTGAGTTGTGGAAACTCATGAACAAGTGGGCAATAGACGGTATTTGGGAGACCTACAGGCGCACCAATGTGTCGTTTGATGCGGTGTACTACGAAAGTGAAACCTACCTGCTGGGAAAGTCCGAGGTGCTGAAGGGCCTGGCCTCAGGCGCGTTTTACCAGGATCCTGACAACTCTGTGTGGGTGGATCTCTCGGACATCGACCTGGACAAAAAAGTATTGCTGCGCAGCGACGGTACATCGCTGTACCTTACGCAGGATATAGGCACCGCAATCACGCGCCACAAGGACTGGCCCTTTGACCGAATGGTGTACGTGGTGGCCTCGGAGCAGATCTACCATTTTAAGGTGTTGTTCCATGTCATTGAAAAGCTGGGGCACGACTGGGCAGCAAATCTGCATCATCTTTCATACGGTATGGTTAATCTGCCCGACGGCAAGATGAAGAGTCGCGAGGGTACGGTGGTAGACGCCGACAAGCTGCTGGATGAGTTGACCGAGCTGGCCGCTGCCGAGATTCGGGAGAAAGAGCGCGAGGATGCGGTGGGCGATGTACGCGATACGGCCGAGAAGATTGCACTTGGAGCCTTGCATTACTATCTGCTGCAGACTACGCCGAACAAGGACATGATCTTTAACCCGGAAGCCTCACTTGCATTCTCCGGGAACACCGGGCCTTACCTGCAGTACACCGGAGCGCGGATATCGAGCATGCTGGCGAAGGCGCAGGCTCAAGGGCACAAGCTTGAGGCTGAGTTTGATGCAGCCGAGTTGAACCTGGACGCCGAGTGGGACATTGTGCGACGAATTGCCGAGTTTCCGTCGCTGGTAGCATCGGCGGCCGTGAACTACAACCCGTCTGCGCTCACGAGTTACCTCTACGAGCTGGCAAAAAGCTTCTCAGGCTACTATCACGATGTGCCGGTTCTGCAGGCGAAAACCGAGTCCCAAAGGGCTGCTCGGCTCGCGTTGTGTGTAGCGGTTCGGCGGACCTTGGCAAACGGGTTGCGTCTCGTCGGGGTACCGTTCCTGGAATCCATGTAAAAACACTCGGAAACGTAGGTCATAC
>PXEI01000157.1 GCA_003564775.1 Spirochaetaceae bacterium | reverse complement strand
TCTGGGGGGTGGGCACCATATCAGCAAGCCAGACTATAACCGTGCTGGCCTGATACAGCTCGTGCGTCGACTCCGGGCAGACTACGATATCGACATTATTCTTGAACCGGGTGAGGCGGTAGTCATTCACAGCGGAGTGCTGGTGGCAACCGTGCTGGACGTGATTCACAACGGCATGCCCATTGCTATTCTGGATACCTCGGCCACGGCGCACATGCCGGACGTGCTGGAAATGCCGTACCGCGCCGAGATCTGGGGTGCAGCCGCCCCGGGAGAGAAAGCTCACACCTACCGCCTGGGCGGGCAGACCTGCCTGGCCGGTGACGTCATTGGTGAGTACAGCTTTGAGGAGCCGCTGCAACCCGGGCGGCGGATAGTCTTTGACGACATGGCGCACTACACCTTTATCAAGAGCACCATGTTCAACGGCGTCCGGCACCCGGCCCTGGCACTCTACAACTCCAACAGCGGTGCCACACGCATTGTTCGTGAGTTCAGCTACACCGACTTTTTGGGGAGACTCACATGAGCATTTTTCTTGGTAGCGAAATTACCCAGCCAGCCCCGGACAAGGCCGCCTTCCATATTATCCCGGTGCCCTTTGAGCACAGTGTGTCCTACGGTGGGGGCACTGCTCGCGGGCCAGCCGCCATTATTACTGCATCACAGCAGCTTGAGATCTACGACGGTGAGAGTATTCCGGCCGAACACGGCATTTATACGCAGGAGGCGGTGCCGTGTGACCGCCCCCGCGAGGAGGTCTTTGCAGAAATTGCCGCCCGAACTCAGCAGGCCCTGAGTGCCGGTGCTGTCCCGGTGCTTCTTGGCGGAGAGCATTCGGTGAGTTTCCCGGCGGTGGAGGCGGTGCAGCAGCACCTGAGGGCAACCGAGCCAGGTGCCAACATCGGCATAGTACAGATAGATGCCCACTCAGACCTGCGCGACCGCTACGAGGACGACCCGTACAGCCACGCCACCGTCATGCGCCGAGTTTTTGACCTTGGCATTCCTGTGGTGCAGCTTGGCGTCCGCGCTATCTCACCGGAGGAACTCACCCTGCGCGCACAAAACCCCGACCGCATTCACTATATCGATGCTCGCTCTCTGCTACGCCCAACCGGACAGGCTGCTGGCAAAAGCATAGCGCAGCGCATTGCCCCCTTGCTTGAAGCGCTGCCCAGGCAGGTGTACCTCACTATAGACGCAGACGGTCTGGACCCCGCCCTTCTCCCGGCAACGGGCACGCCGGAGCCAGGCGGACTTGGCTGGTACGATGTCCTGGAAATTATCGATACGGTTGCCGCAACGCGCAGCATTGTCGCGGCAGATCTGGTTGAGTTAGCCCCTATAGCGGGGCTGCACGCAAGTGAGTTTCTATGTGCCAGATTGGTGTATCAGCTGATGGGCGCTATTTCCCGCAGTGGTGTGGCCTGAGATGAAGCTGGCGACCTATGACTGGGTCTTGGCCGGGAACCGGATCCGAGCCACGTACCCCTCACCATAGCTAAGCTGTGCTCCGGCATGATCGGATAGACGCCTGAGCAAGAGCATTTTTGAACCGTCAAGCACGCCCGGAACGGTCATGATCTTGCCGGATATGTCTTCCACCACAACCGAGATCTCCGCGCCATGATCGGTAGGAGCCAGTTTAAGCACCGCCGCTCCAGGATACTGCACTGCGGCATCGCCCGAATGAGCACCCGCCATTTCTGTCGCTGACTCTTCAACCGTCTCGCCACACGAAATGCTTGCAAGGATCTCGGTCACAATCATAGCCAACGAGGGGAGCGCGGCTGGATTGACGTAAACCGGCACAAGATCAAGTCGGAGTCTGAGTGCCACAGTCCGGGTACGCACAGCAACAACCAGGTGTTCGTATAACTCCCTCAAGGTAGAAGACAGGTCAATAGTCGTCTGCTGAAACTGCTGCTGCAGAATCTCATGCAATCGTACAAGCAAACCGAGCCGGAGTACCGTCAATGAGGTGGTACCACAGTCACAGTGGTCGTCTCCCTCCGCCGACTCCGCCAAACCGGACACAATTGCGGCATATCCGGAAAGGAGCCCACTCAAACCGGCCGGGCCGTAATCACCTGAGTCCTCGGCGTAACGCTCGCGCACCAACGCGGCCCCAATAGATATGGACAACGACAGCAAGAGGTCGATTTCGGCGGGACTCCACTCGCGCGGCTGTGAACAGTCGTCAAAACCTGCAAATCCCCAGAGTGCGGCGTTCACGAAAATGGGAATAACGACCAGAGACTTAATGCCCTGCGCCGCCAGAGTTTCGTGCTCTGACTTAGGGAACTCCGACACCGGCCCGTGAACCAAGTCGTAACGGCGGAAGTGGTCTACCCACCGATCATAGCCAGAATCATACATAGGTATGTTCTGGAGTACAGGGTTGTCTATTTCCGGCTCTACACCAGGAGCTACCCACTCATAGCGCTGACTCCCGAAAACCGTTCCCTCAGCATTACTATGAAAGGCAAAGACATACGCCCGGTCAACCCCAGCCGATTCGCCAACGGCGCGCAACGCTGCGGGAACTGCCTCTGCCACCGGGGCCCCAC
>PXEI01000158.1 GCA_003564775.1 Spirochaetaceae bacterium | reverse complement strand
TGGTCTATGGCCCAGATTGCGTGGATCCAAGAGAACGAACCGGCAGCCTTTGAGCGTGTCCGACATGTGCTATTCTCCAAGGACTACCTCGCCTTTCGCCTTACCGGAAATCTCGTCTCGGACTACTCCTCGGCCTATAGTTCTCTTTTTGTCGCTGCCAAAACACTTAACTGGGATCCAGAGCTGGCCGGACTTGTAGGACTCGACTCAGCAGTGTTCCCTTCAATTTATGGCCCTTCCGAAACCGTAGGAAATCTCACGGCACAAGCAGCCTTGGACCTGGGGCTACCGGAAACGGTGGAAGTGGTTGCCGGGGTGCTTGACTCTGCAGCCGAGTTGGTTGGGGTTGGGGCTTTGGATCCAAGCGTTGCTGTGATTCGGTTGGGAACAGCTGGAGGCGTCATGACTATCCGAGAGGGCCCACAGTGGCGGGAAGGCTGCCTTCTGTATCCACACCCGGTTAGGCCGTACTGGTATCACCAGGCGGGCACCAACTCCGCGACAACCTCGGTAGAGTGGGCTAAAGGTGTATTGGGACTCAACAGCGAGCGTTGGAGCTATGCCGAACTTGACCGCTTGGTGGATAGCGAGCCCGCCGGATCCGATGGTCTTATCTTTCATCCATATCTCGTTGGTGAGCGAGCACCGCACTGGAGTCCGAGCATCCGGGGGGGCTTTAGCGGTGCCACTCTCCAGCATGGACAGGCTGCGTTTTTTCGGGCGGTGCTGGAAGGGGTGGCGTTTTCGTTGCGCGACTGCACAGCGCTGGTTGATTGGGAAGGTGCCGAGCAACTGCGAATTTGTGGCGGTGGTGCCAGGAGCCGAGTGTGGTGTCAGATAATAGCAGACGTGCTGGGCCTGCCTGTGGATCAGATGAGCTCAGTAGAGGCATCGGCGCACGGTGCTGCGCTGCTTGCGATAGCCGGATGCGCGGGCAAAACTCTAAGCGATTTCAGTTCTGTTGTTGGGGCTTCCGAGCATGGGGAGCGGCTCCATCCAAATGAGTCTACTTGGAAGCTCTACAACTCGAACTATGCGCAATACCGTGATATCGCTTCAGAGTATCTGCGAGTCTACGGAGGAAGGGGGCAGCAATGATGAACTGCATCGTGACCGACTACGTAGAACCGAGCCTTGAATGGGAAGCAAGCGAGTACGCATCACAGGGTATATCCTTTCGGGCTCTTCAGCTTCGCGCCGCCTTGGAAACTGAAATTATAAAGCAGGTGCACGACGCAGATGTACTCGTTGTAGATCAGACTCCAATCTCTGCGCCAGTAATTGACGCAATGCTGAACTGTAAGCTCATTATTCGACATGGGGACGGCTACGATAACCTTGATCTCGGCGCGGCTACCAAGAATGGAATTGCCTGTGCGAACAAGCCTGGCTTCTGGAGCAGGGAAGTTGCCGAGCACGCCCTTGGTCTTACACTTGCCCTTTCCCTTCGGCTCACGGATCAACAGCGTGTTGCCGCAAACCCACCTACCCTTGCCGACGCGGCCTGGGATCTGAACCGAGCTATGCCACAGCACAGCATCTCCGGCTGGACCTGCGGAGTTGTCGGGTTCGGCAAGATTGGCTCGCGAATTACCGAGTATCTGCATAGACTGTGTTCTCGTGTCGTGGTTTGTGACCCGTACGTCTCTCCAGACCGGATTCATGCTGCGGGTGCCGAGCCTGTAGGTCTAGACGAACTCCTTCGCGTATCGGACCTCGTCACCCTACATGTTCCCGCCACCGAGGAAACTATTGGGCTAATGGATAGCAACCGCATTGGTGCCATGAAGCCGGGGGCTATGCTGGTGAATACGGCCCGTGGCAGCATTGTCGGCACGGAAGACCTGGTAGATGCGCTTCGAACCGGCAGACTTGGCGGTGCTGCCTTGGACGTTACCAACCCCGAGCCTTTGCCGCCGGAGCATCCACTCTTTTCTCTCCCTAACGTTGTTGTAACCCCGCATCTGGGGTGGTACAGCGAAGAGGCACTGTGGAGTATGCGGAAAAGTATAGTTGAGGACGTGCTGCGGGCCGCCAATGGAGAGCTGCCGAGTACCATTGTAAACCCCGCGGTTCTTGGTCGTAGCAATCTGCGTATGACACGGACAGGTTCTGCAAGCAGCGAGGGAGAGTGAAATGAGCGATCAAGATGTCATGAAGGCAGTTCTGTTCGACGGCAACCTCCAACCCACAGTGGCCTTGGTGGATCGTCCGATCCCAACTGAGAGTGAGGTTCTTCTTCGGGTGCTCCGAGCTGGTATCTGCGGCACTGACCTTTCCATTCTTTCGGGAAGGCATCCGCGTGCGCGTGCACCGCTGGTGCTTGGTCATGAGGTCGCAGCTCGGGTTTATGAGATGGGGGCGACAGCTCGGGCCACGTATTCGGGGCTACAGATCGGCGACTTGGTGACGATTGAGCCCATTATCAGTTGCGGGCAGTGTGTTGCTTGTCGGACTGGTGTGCCTCATGTTTGCAGTAGTCTGCGGCTTTACGGGATTGATCTACCAGGCGGAATGGCGGAGTTTATGACCGTTCGTGCTGACCGTCTGGTCCCGGCACCTCAGGGCATGAGCCCGGA
>PXEI01000009.1 GCA_003564775.1 Spirochaetaceae bacterium | reverse complement strand
CTCTCGCGGCCGGTGCAACTGCTCTTAGAGACCCGCGTCCTCACGCGCGAGCACAGCTTCTTTGATTTTGGCTGCGGCTTTGGGGACGATATCCGCATTCTCACCGACAACGGCTACAGCAGCTCCGGCTGGGATCCCCACTTTGCCCCCAATGAACAGAAGATTCAGGCCGATGTCGTCAATCTGGGCTTTGTCCTGAACGTGATTGAAGACCCCACCGAACGCGCCGCCGTGCTGGCTGACATAGCTCGCGCAGCCGTGATAGAGGATGCTTTCAGCCATTGCTTTGTGGTGTCAAGCGATACCTCTCCAGATCACGAATGATATTTGGGATCAGGTATCCGCACCAGTTTTTGAAAGGCCAGTCGTCGGCATAGCCGTGTCCGTAGGCCGCGTGATACATGCGAACTGCTTCGCTCCAGTTGCTGGCCAGTAGAGTTCGCCCAAGTTCCCGTACTTCGTCAAAACGGCGGTAGAGGCGTGGTGGAATGTCATCAGGGTCGGCTGCATCCAACTCGCTCATGAATTCGTGAACATCCTTAAGGCGTTTCACATACGCGCTATCGGACAGTAGATCGTAGTCTTCCGAGAAGGGAAGGCAGTAAGCAAAGCTCTCGCGGAACTCACAATTGTGATAGCGATCCCGAATCAAAGACGGATTAAGCAGGTTGCGCTCGTACTCAACCTGACCCAGGCCGACAATATGGGCTCGGGTATCATCCCAACTGTCACAGCACCAATCAACCGCTGCAGCATCACTGAGTTCCGCGTTCTTGCGCTGGAATATCTCTCGGAAGCGGGCCATGGTCCGGGCATCATATAGTTGCATCAGTTTAATCTTGGCAGAATCGATATCGACATCCGGCCAACCAACTCCGTCTACCATTTTCCAGAACTGGTCTTCACTTACTTCATGTGTACTCATGCCGGAATACTCCCCCGGAGCCGATGACACAGATTGTCCCATGGGCCGATCTATAGATTATTTGTGATTTTACGCAATTTGGTTTTGACCTGGAGCTTGTGCACTACTACACTCAGAAACAGCATGGTTGATACAACTACCGGAAGCTACTACGCCAAGAACTCTCAAGACTTGTGCTCTCGCTACCATAATGCTTCACCGTTGTACTTGGCACATCTTACATCGCTTCTGCCGAATAAGGGTGTTCGCATACTCGATGTCGGCGCGGGATGTGGGCGTGATGTGGCGCAGCTTATCGGCCAGGGCTACCATGCGGTTGGGGTCGATGCTTCCCCAGAAATGGTAAAAGCTGGACAACAAAGGTACGGCTTGACCGCAGAGAAGCTGTTGGTAGACGAACTACCGGCACTACCTGCGCTTGACAAGCTTGCGCAGGAACCCTTTGATGCGGTGTTCTGTGCCGCAACGTTGCAGCACATTCCGGAGATAGATTTGCTTGACGCTCTCTACAGGCTCAACACCTTGGTAGCACCGGGCGGTTTTATGCTGATTTCCGTACCGCTACGGTACCCGGTTGAGAAAGATGCGAATGGAGATGAGCGTGACGAACACGGCCGTCTCTTTGCTATGAGACAGCCGGAACAGTACAAGTTCTTTCTGGAGCGACTCGGGCTCACCCATATCGTGAGTTTTGACAGTGATGACGAGCTCCAGCGTAGCAACATGGCCTGGCGAACGCTTGTGTTTGCTCGCAGCATCGGCACCGAGCTGAAACCGGTTGAAACCATTGAGTCCGTGCTATGGGGTGACCGCAAAGTAAACACCTACAAGTTTGCACTTATCCGGGCCCTCTGTAACCTGGCTACTCACCGCCACAAGATTGCTCACTGGCACTCCAACGGTTCTGTTTCTGTTGATGTCGACGAGATTGCGATGCTCTGGATTAAGTACTACTGGCCAATTGTTGAGGCTGAAGGCAGTTCATTCATTCTCCAAGGGCAGAAATCTCGCACGGATTCGCGTTCCGATATGTCGTTTCGGGTTCCTCTCAAGCAACTGGCTGCGGAATGGAAACACGTCGGCGGGTACAGTGCGTTCCGAGCTGCGTACGACGCGGGACCTTTGCGACGGGAGTCTGAGAAGACTCTGGGCAAAGTGCTCTCTAAACTGCGGACGGCTATACAACAGCCAATTCGATATGCAGGAAACCAGCAAACAGGAAAGAACGTATTCTCGTATTCGAAGGGTTCCGTGGCAATGCCTGAAAGTATGTGGACAGAGCTGGCGCTCATGGGACGCTGGATTGAAGACTCAGTAACACTTCGTTGGGCTGAGTTCAGTGACCGCTTGCGGCACCAGAACCCCAAGATTAAGTTCTCGGACATTCTTCAGCTCCTGCTGACTAAAGACACCGATGAACGTGAGACAGCGGTCGCGCGCGAGACCTACTCGCAACACATACGAGTGTCCGGACTTGAGTGTGCCTGGACAGGAAGGTCACTACGCAAATTCGATGTAGACCACGCCATTCCCTGGAGCCTGTGGCGCAGCAATGACCTCTGGAACTTGCTACCGGCACATCCAAAAGCGAACAACGAGAAGCGAGACCGACTACCCAGTCGCGCAAGGATTGTTGATCGCCGCCAAGCCATTCTCGAGTG
>PXEI01000344.1 GCA_003564775.1 Spirochaetaceae bacterium | reverse complement strand
GGTTGAGAATTTCTTCGCCGATGAGTATCTCGGTCATCTCGAGGTTACTTTGGAAAAACCCGTCAACAGGAAACCTGAACTCGGAACCCAGCACCTGCACTGCCGCAGTACCCGCCACAAAACCTCTACCCTGAGCACCATACACCGAAAGCTCACCCGGCCGCTTACCAGCACTGCCCGCAGAACGCTTCTCGACACGATTCGATGTATGCTCCTCCTCAAGACTGACCTTCCCATCTGCAGACAGTTCCTTGAGAAGCTCGTTGACCTCCGGTGCCGCAATTGGGCAACAGGAGATTGGAACGATGTCGTGAGAGCTTCGCGCCCGAAAGCCGTAGTGAGCCCCACCAGCTGAATGCAACCTCACGCGATTTCGATATCCAAACTCGGCGCCCCCCAAAACCTGGGGTACACCCAGGCTCAGCACCTCTTGATAGGAGAAAGCGCCGACCCGTCGGTCAAGATCGGCGGTCACAGAAGCCTTGATCTCTCGTTGAGTCGAGATATCGGCGTGTTGCATATTGCAGCCACCACAGCTTTCGTACACTGGGCACGGCGCGTTCCGCCTACCAGCCCCGGGCGTACGAAGCTCCAGAACCACGGCTCTGTCGTAACGAGGCTTCTGCTCTATAACCTCTACCAGAGCCTTTTCTCCCGGAAGGAGCATTGGAACAAAAACCACGCGCCCATCTGGCGCGCGTGCGACCGCATCGCCTCCAAACGCGGCACCGTGGGCCGTCACTTCGTAGCGAACTCTTGTTGTGTTGCGTGATTGACGAGATGCTCTCACATGAAGTATTCTAACCTAGATTTATAGATATGCACAATGAGAGTGCTGACGCCCTATCCTACAACGCGATTACTGACTGGGAGCTTTCATGAAAACCAAGAAACTGGCAAGTGTACCTACTATCAAGCGACTGCCTTTGTATCTGCAGATAGTTGAGAATGCACACAAAGAAGGCAAGGAGTTCATTTCTGGGACTATCATCGCTGAAGAACTTGAACTTGAACCAATTCAGGTGCGCAAGGATCTTGCCATTACTGGAATCGTCGGCCGGCCACGAATAGGCTTTCCGGTCGCCCAGCTCATTACCTGCATACATGAGTTTTTGCTGTGGGACAAGGAGCACAGTGCCATTGTGGTAGGCGCGGGTAGCCTTGGCTCGGCACTCATGGGTTACGACGAACTCAAGAAGCGTGGAATGCGGATACAGGCTGCCTTTGACAGTGATCCGGCAAAGATTGGCAAAACTATCAATGGGGTGCCGGTGTTCGCCATGAGCGATATCGCACAAGAGGCCCGACGCTTGGGTTCGGAACTGGCTATCTTAACTGTCCCACCAGACGTGGCACAGACCGTTGCTGAGCAACTGACCGCGGCGGGAATCTATGCAATCTGGAACTTCACAAATACCAAGCTCAAACTTGAGGAAGACATTGTTGTACAACGGGAAGACCTTAGTTCCGGCTACGCAATGCTCTCGGTCCGGATGAAGATCCGGGGAAATCACACCTGAGCGCAGGCGCGACCAGACGCGTACGCATCTAAGACACTACGAGATCGGCGCTACACCGGTATGATCCGGTGGTAGCGCTTCTTGCCTGCACGCAGCAGTAACTCCGGCTCGGCAGTACTATCCGCTGCAGACTCCTTCTCCAGCCTATCTGCTCCAATAAGCTCATCCAGACTCTCTATCTTCTGTTCATTCACCCGGGCACCACCCTGCTCCACAAGGCGCCGAGCCTCGGAAAGCGAGGAGCAAAGCCCGGAACGCTGAAACAACTCCAAGACCGAGATGCCAGCTTCAAGTTCCGCAAGAGGAATCTCGGTGCTGGGAATTCCTGACCTGCCTGCGGCACCAGCACCGCCTGCGCCAAAGGCCGCAGAAGCCGCCTGCTCCGCCTTCGCCGCCGCTTCGTCGCCGTGTACCAGACGCGTGAGTTCAAACGCAAGCCGTCGTTTACCGGCATTCAGCTCCTGGCCTTCGTGGGCCGAAAGTTCTCCAATTTCTTCGTTGGGCAGAAATGTATACAGGTAGAGAAACTTTCGAACATCCGGATCTGGCACGTTACGCCAGTATTGATAGAAGTCGTAAACCGAGAACATCTCGGGATCCAGGAACACCGCACCTTGTTCGGTCTTTCCCATTTTTTTGCCATCCGCCCGTGTCACCAGCGGGAAGGTAAGACCATAGCTTTCGTTGCGGCTCACTCGCCGAATAAGATCTACCCCGGCAACGATATTCCCCCATTGATCATCACCACCAACCTGGAGGCGACAGTCGTAGTCACGGTTCAACACAAGGTAGTCGTAGGACTGCAACAGCTGATAGTTAAACTCAATAAAGGAAAGTCCGGTCTCAAGACGCATTTTGTAGGTCTCGAATGACAACATGCGGTTCACCGAGAAATGTCGGCCGATGTCGCGCAAGAACTCGATGTAGTTGAGACCGGCCAGCCAGTCGGAGTTGTCTACTACTGTCGCTTCGCATCCCTGCCCGGCCAGGAAGGACTCTATCTGAGCTCGAATTGAGGCTGCGTTTGCCTGTATCTGCTCGACCGTCAACATTTTGCGCATCTCGGTCTTG
>PXEI01000402.1 GCA_003564775.1 Spirochaetaceae bacterium | reverse complement strand
GGTCTTGGGATAGAAGAACAGGGTAGGCCTACCGGACTCAAAAGCCGCATTCAACAGGCCAGCGGCATCACCAGCAGTGCTTGGCATAAGGACGTCGATTCCGGGGGTATGTGCTGCCAGTGCCTCAAGGCTTGATGCGTGAAACGGGCCTAGTCCGGGTTTGTAGCCACCGCAGGTGATCATAACAATTACCGGCGCCTGCCAGTTTCCATCGGTACGCCAGTACATGCTCCCAAGCTCGGAAACAATCTGGTTATACGCAATGGGAAGGAAGTCGGCAAACTGAAGGAATGCCACCGGCCTGCGTCCGGCAAGTGCCTCACCAATGGACTCACCAACGATCAGGCTCTCCGACAACGGGGAGTTTCGCACTCTCCCGGGGAAACGGCTGGTGAGTCCTTTTGTGACACCAAATACATCGCCCTTAGGATCCTCAAGATCCTCACCAAAGAGATACACGCGCTCGTCGGCGGCCATACGCTCGCCAAGAACACCGCGAATAGCTTCAAGCATGGTGAGCGGCTTCTTACCCTCATCCGCGTTCACAGCGTTCATCGCGCCCATAGCGTTCATCGCGGTCATGTCGCCACGGTACTCTGGTGCCCCCGGGCCCACATTGGCAGGGAGCGGTGCGGAGGCTCCGGCAAAGGGACGCGGTTCTGCGCTGCGAAAGGCCTCCTCGGCAATGGGTGCGAGCTCGGCACGGATCTCCTCGGGAATTCGGTACACCTGTTCCTGCTCAATACCGCGCTCCAGCAGGTATTTCTGGAAATGAATAATTGGATCGCCGCTCTCGTTTACCTTTGCAATCTCGTCGGCACTACGGTACACCCGTTGATCGTCAGCGTTGGTATGGTTGGAAAGCCGGTCCACTTCAAACACGACAATGCGTGGCTCGCGATCTCGACGCATTTCGCCGCAGATGCGTCCAAAGCCGTCATAACACAGGTGGGGTTGGCGACCGTCAAGGTACTCAATAGGAATACCGTAGAACTGTTCGGCTTTGCCTTGTGGTGTGCTGTAGAAGGTTTTGCCTTTGGTTTGAGTTGAGATAGCAAAGGCGTTGTCCTGTACGACGAACAGCACCGGCAGCTCGTTGCGCACCGTGTGGCCTATCGCCTCCAGCACCTCGCTTTCCTGGGTCATGCCGTCTCCCAGGCCGCAGAGCACAAGCGGGGCACCTTGCTGGTTCTTCACTACCTCGGCTACACCGGCCGCATGCAGTGCGTTATTGCCCACCGGGCCTACGAGCGAAAGAACCTTCAACTCCGGGGCGCTCATATGTGCGTTCATCTGTCGGCCACGCGAGTGCGACTCGTCCTTGTTAAAGAGCGACAGAAAGAACATCCGGGGCGTCAGTCCGCGGGCGAGCATAAGAGCCTTGTCACGGTAGTGGCAGTGCAGCCAGTCTTGCGGGCCAAGGTGTTCTGCGAGCACAACGGTGCCTTCGTGTCCGGCACCCGAGACATGGAAAAAGGCCTCTCCTCGGCCGGTATAACTTTGCTCAAGCAGGTCCATCTCCCGCGCGGTTACCATAGTTGTGTAGAGCCGAAGAAGGTCCTTTGGAGTGAGATCTTGGTCGATATCGTTGTGGTATGGAGTTTTCATGGTTTGTACCCCTCCAGCTTCCGGCTCGGAGCCGATGTCGGCCCGTGACCGACAAATGTAGGCCGTACTCTACCACGCTTGCGCTTGATGTTCCAAGGGAATGCCAGCTATTATTCTCAGCGAGGAGCAGTCCATGAAAACCAACAACGCCATTGATAACACGCAGCTTCTGTCGCAGTTGCAGTCAGGAACAACTACCTATACATACTATGCACTTGAAAAGCTGGCCGACCTCGGTTTTGCCCGAATTGACCGGCTACCGTTCTCGATCCGCATTCTGTTGGAGTCGGTTATTCGTAACATAGGTAAACCCGGAGTTACCGGTGAACACGCCGCGGCCCTCGCTGGGTACAACCCCAGGCAGCCGGGGAGCATTGAGCTGCCGTTTAAGCCAGCTCGAGTGCTATTGCAGGACTTTACCGGTGTTCCCTGTGTCGTTGATCTTGCAGCAATGCGGAGTGCCATGCAGCGGCTTGGGGGCGACCCGGCGGCCATTAACCCGGAGCTGAACGTTGATCTGGTTATTGATCACTCGGTGCAGGTTGACTACTTCAACTCCTCTGAAGCCCTGCAAAAGAATGCTGACCTGGAGTTTGCGCGCAACCGGGAACGGTACGAGTTTCTGCGGTGGGGACAGGGCGCTTTACAGAACTTCTCTGTTGTGCCTCCGGCCAGTGGAATATGTCACCAGGTGAATCTTGAGTATCTGGGCAAGGTCGTGCAGCAGAGCACCGAGGGTGAGACGCGGCTTGCATTTTTTGACTCTCTAGTCGGTACCGACTCACACACGCCTATGATTAACGGCCTTGGTGTCGTTGGCTGGGGGGTCGGTGGCATAGAGGCCGAGGCCGCAATGCTCGGACAACCGGTTTCCATGTTGGCGCCAGCGGTGATTGGGGTACGACTCAGCGGCAGCATGGCTCCGGGCGTAACCGCAACCGACCTGGTACTCCGCATTACCGAGATGCTGCGTGCGCATGGGGTGG
>PXEI01000407.1 GCA_003564775.1 Spirochaetaceae bacterium | reverse complement strand
CCTGCCGCAGCGGGCTCGGCGTCCGCCGCGGCAGACACGCCAGCAAAAAAGTCCGGTTCCGGCTGCGCCTCAAGGAAATCCACCAGCTCGTCCCTAAGCTGCAGAAAGACGGATGAGCGCCCCGCATCGCGCATATCCTCAAGAAAACCGTCTACCGCTGCACCGTATATGCCCTCAAGGTCGTATCCCACACTCATAAGAAACAAGAAGTCGGGGTCCCGGTTCCATTCATTCCAGAGGAGCCCTCGCAGCAGATGCAAGAGCAGCCAGGCCTTGTAGTACTCTGCGGTTGCCTGCGCAACGGTGAGTTCGGTGGACCATTCGGTGTTGTAGCCAATATCGGCGGCATCGACACAGGGCTTTTCCAGCTCAAGTTCATCAAGCTTCTGCACCGTCTTGAGCTCAAGTACTCGGCCTCCACACAGATATGCAGAGACAATGCTCTGGGTCAAATGGGTGTGTGGCCCTATTGCTGGCCCCAACGGTACCGAGACCGACTCGCTGAATACGGCATATGCATGGGGTGTCGTTCCCGGACGCGCTCCCGCACCAGGGCTCGCTCCCGCAGCAGGGCCCGGCTGGGCCTCCACGGCCGGACGGCAGAAGGCGTGCTCCGGAATGCCAAAGATACTCCGGTGCTGCCGGAACTCCGAGAACACGATTTCCAGCAGGGCGGGAAAGGGGACAGGAACCATAGTTGCGGCCACCGAGTTACCCTCGCCAGGGCTGTACGCCCGCGCTCCGCAGCTTGGGGTCGGGACGGAGGAACTGACCGGTACCCGGCTCACCAATAACGCCCTC
This sequence comes from Spirochaetaceae bacterium, assembly GCA_003564775.1. Lineage (GTDB taxonomy): Bacteria > Spirochaetota > Spirochaetia > DSM-27196 > SLAA01 > SLAA01. The sequence goes on along the minus strand of PXEI01000407.1, from coordinate 1,794 downwards.
GTCGGCCTGGAATACCGTGCGGCCACGTACCATGGTGCGGTGAACCTTACCTCGAAGCTCCTTACCCTCAAACGGTGTAATCTTACCCTTGGAGAAGCTCTCCTCGCCACGAACCACGCTGCTTCCGGCGGTATCAATGAACACCAGGTCCGCATCCAGCCCAACAGCTATGGCGCCCTTGCGGTCTGCAATGCGGTAACGCCGCGCAGGAGTGCCGGAGGTGACCTCCAGAAAACGCTGCAGTCCCATGACCCCGGACAGGTATCCTTCCGAGAGAATATAAGGAAAAAGTGTCGGCCCTCCCGGGATTCCTGCGTAGTCGGTCCAGATTGAGCCGGTGTTTTTTTCTTCATGGGTTCCCGGGGCATGGTCTGAGGCAATGAAGTCAATCTTGCCCTCGGCAAGCATCTGCAGGAGCACGGCCTTGTTCTCCGGCCCCTTGACCGGTGGGGTTATCTTCAGTGGGGCACCAATTCGCTCAAAGTCGTGACAGTCAAACTCCAGGTACTGCGGGCAGGTCTCCCCACTTACAAAGCGACATTTGGCGACGATCTCGGCCGCACGAATGGTGCCAAGGTGGACAATATGCATAGGCGCACCAAGCTCCTCGGCAATCTCGGTGACCGTGAGTACCGAGAGCGTCTCGGCAGCCTCTGGCCGGGAACGGTAAAAGGCCAGGCCACCATCCCCTTGCTCTCGTGCCCCGGGCGTGGCGCCGGAGACGAAGTCGTAGTCCTCGGCATGGACCAGAACAATGCAGTTGTGCTTGCGCGTTTCCTGAAGTACCTGATAGTACTGGTGGTTAGAAACCCGTGGAAACTGGACCGATCCCGAGGTCGCATAGGTCTTAATGCCAAGTACCTCCGGGGCCATTTCCGCAACACGCCGGGGAAGCTGATCGTCGCACAGCAAACCGGAGATTCCGCCGAAGAACCCGAAATCGATCATAGACTGACGCGAGACAACACTGAGCTTTTCCCGAATCGAGGTCGCATCAATTGCCGCCGGTTCCGAGGTATCCGGCATGTCTACCACGGTAGTGACACCGCCGGAGGCCGAGGCTCCACTCCCGTGCAGGAAATCCTCTTTATGCGTGTATCCTGGATCAAAAAAATGAACATGGGCGTCGATTGCGCCTGGCAAAACCGCAAGACCCTCGGCATCAACAATATCGGCCTCACCCTGAGACTCAAGGGCGCGACCAACGCTGATCTCGGCAATCTTTCCATCTTGAACTCGTAGCTCTCCAGCTACAACTTCATCCCTACCAGGCAGGGCTAAAAAAGCGTTACGAATGATCATGATCAATGATCTTAGTGCGAAACAGTCCGGCTGAACACCCCGTGCAGGTCATTGCAGGAAAAAACGTTGACCGCTCGGCAGTGCCTACCTACACTTAGGGTAAGGAGTTAGCCATGAACAACACCGTTCTTCAGGTCCTGATCCTGGCTGTTGGCATCGGGGCGCTCGTTTTTGTTGGGTTTCTGGTGGGGCGTGTTCTCAAGGAAAAGGAGGGTACCCGTGCCGTTCGCGACATCTCCAAAAAGATCCGGGTAGGAGCATCGGCCTTTTTGCGGCGAGAGTTCCAGATGCTTGCTGTGTTTACGGCTGTGATGTGCGTCATCTTGGTGCTCTTTGTGCCGCCACGCCCAATGTCGGCAGTTGCGTACCTCCTGGGAACCTTGGCTTCTGCAGCTGCCGCTTTCATAGGCCTCACCATTGGTACCCGTGCAAACGGCCGGACAGCTACTGCGGCAACGCACAGCTGGGATCATGCCATGAAAATTGCGTACT
>PXEI01000064.1 GCA_003564775.1 Spirochaetaceae bacterium | reverse complement strand
ACGAGGTGAGCCTGGAAGGCGAACGCGCCAACGAGATTGGACGGGTGGCAAGATCCTTTGGCTCCATGACAGAGAAGATTCGCGACTACACCGCCAATCTTGAGCTTATGGTAGCCGACCGCACACAGGAGCTGCGCGAAAGCCAGGATCGAATCATGGAGTCAATCCGTTACGGCAAGCTTATTCAGAGCTCTATTATGCCGTCAGAGTCCGAGATGCGCAGGCACCTCTCGGACAGCTTTGTTATTCATGAGCCCCTGGATATTGTTGGAGGGGACTTTCTCTACTTCCGGCCGCTTTCCTCGGGCTTCTGCATTGCGGTGGTTGACTGCACCGGACATGGTGTTCCAGGAGCTTTCATGACGATGCTGGTGAGCGCGGCGCTGAACCGGGTCATGGAGACGGTAGAGGGCGAGACCGGTACCGACGAAATGTTGCGCCAGCTGCATGGCTACGTGCAGGACAGCCTTCGCGGGGCCGAGGACACCCAGCATCTGGACAACGGCTTTGATATTGCCTTGTGTCGTTACCTGGCCAGCAGTCGGGAGCTTGAGTTCTCTGGAGCCGGGTTGCCGCTCCTGTACCGTGAGGGTGGCAAGCTGCAGCAAGTCGATGGGACACGAGTACGCTTGGGTTTTCGCTCCACCGAAAGCTCTCCCTCCATTGCGCGGCAACGGCTCTCTGTGAAGCAGGACTCGGTCTACTACCTGCTGAGTGACGGTGTGCTGGACTTGCCAGGAGGTGAGAATGGCTTTGGCCTGGGGAACAAAGGTCTGCAGCGAGTCTTGTCCGGTCTTGGGGCTACACCACTAAGCAACCAGCGGGAGCTTGTGCAGCGTGAACTGCGAAGTTACCAGCGGGAGTGGGAACTCCGTGACGACATAATTCTTTTGGGATTCTCGCCACTGATACAGGAGGAAAGAAGTGACTGACATGTTGGCCCTGAAGAACAGCTTTAGCCGTGATGGAATACTCATGGCTTTTAACGGTGTCTTTAATCATAGTCTTATTGAAGAACTGGGAAACGCGGCCAAGACCTACCTCGAGTCCGAGCAAATTACGCCACAGACAATCATAGACGTCTTTGCGGTGTACATTGAACAGACCCAGAATGTACGGAACTACACCGCCACACGCAAGTTGCGCGAACTTGCCAAGGATTCCGCAGTGGTGATTATAGGGTATGCCGACGGCGAGTACACACTGTGCTCAGGCAACTATATTCTGAACGAGGATATCCCATTGCTACGGCGGCACCTGGATGAGATCTCGGGTCTGGACAAGGCAGGCCTCCGCAAACTGTACAAGCAGCAGCTGCGCAAGGAGGCCCCACCCAATGCAACCGGTGCCGGGGTTGGGCTTATAGACATGGCACGGCGTGCAACCAAACCTATGGAGTACCACTTTGATAGCGATGGTGACAGGTTTGGGTTTTTCACCTTAGAAGTAAAGGTAGCGGGAGAATAGCATGCTTTCCATAGAGGCCACAAAATCAAGTCCGAGGGTTGAGTACATTGAGGAAGATAACGTGCTCTCAATTACCGGGGAGTCATATCCCGAGAACTCCTTTGAGTTCTTCGCACCGGTGTTCACCTGGTTGCGTGAGCAACTGCCTCAACTTGATCAACTCACCTTCCAGGTGCATATTCGGTACATGAACTCAAGCAGCACCAAATGTATGCTTGATATTCTTGACCTCCTGAGCGATAGGGCGCAGGAGGGAGCCGAGGTACGTGTGCGCTGGTACTACGACGCGGGCAATGAGCGTGCCCTGGATCTGGCCGAGGAGTTCAAGGAGGATCTGGAAATTCCCTTTGATATCGTTCCGCTTGAGACGGGAGAACTCTACCGGTGAGTGATCCCTCGGACATTGCACGACTCAAACTCCGCATGGAGGCCCTCTCTGCCGACCCGTCGGTATCAAAAGAGGAGTTTCTGCAACTTGCCTCGGACTACATTCGCCTCTCGGAGCGGTTTACCAAGGTCCTGGAGATTAGCGACAAGTACCACGAGCTGGTGAGGTCGGTGAATCTCAACGAGTTTGCCGCACCTCGACGGAGAACTGCGGGAAACACCTCTGACGTTCAGGGCAAGATGCAGGAGCTTCTCATGCGGCTTGAAAAGACTTCTGATCAGGACGCCCAGATGCTTGCCAAGCAGTATAAGAAACTCAATGCTCAGCTCACCAAAATCATGGCTATTAGCGATGTCTATCAATCACAGCTGCGTGATACCACGCTCCGGCTTGAGCTTATGGCGCGCACCGACATGCTGACTGAACTTTCCAATAGACGCGACATGTCTGAGCGGCTGGTTATGGAGTCGGCACGGAGCACTCGCAACAAACAGCCCTACGGGATCGCTATCTTTGACATTGACGACTTCAAACGGGTCAACGACACCTACGGCCACGAAGCTGGCGATCAGGTACTTGTGATGGTGGCCGCGACCCTGCGCGACAACCTGCGGGCATCGGACGTCTGCGCCCGCTGGGGCGGAGAGGAGTTCCTGGTTCTGTGCCCGGAGACGACATTGGATCAGGTAGCCTCAGTCGCCGAGAAGTGCAGGCAGGCGGTAGAGGCCGGATCCATTCATT
>PXEI01000244.1 GCA_003564775.1 Spirochaetaceae bacterium | reverse complement strand
GGTGCTCTCCCAAGTTCTCGCCAACACCCTGGAAGTGGGCTGGGTTGGGAATACGCACACGTCGGACTATGTCGAGCTGGCCGCCATCGGTCCCGGAAGTGAGCGGATTAAAGCCTTTAACCGCAATACGGACATGTTTACCCTGATGACCGGGGTGCTGGGGATACATCCATGAGAGGGTTGCTGGGAATGGGAGGAGCAGACCTCAGTTTGAGGGCCTTTAGCGCGGAATCGGATCGCAGATCCAAATATCTTTGTGTCGCGTAGCGACATCCGACGCATAGACGTGGATTTTAATCCACGTGTTGTGACAGATGAATGCGATGTAGCGCCGCGTAGCGTCGCCTGACGGAACTGGGGATTTCAATCCCCGCGACTCCGCATCGGAGGTTAAAACCTCCATGTCCTTCAATCGTCGCTACGCGACGGAACGCCTTCTTTTGCATCGAAATCGTGGATTAAAATCCACGCCTATGCGTGGGGCCGTCGCTACGCGACGCATGATTTTCCGCCCCATACACCATTCAAGGGGACTTTTTGCAGGAGGTCTATGGCCGATGCGTCGAGTCCGAGCAGTAAGTCACATCCCCATCAATTTCCAGATAACCTCCCACTCCAAGCGCCCGCCGGAAGGAACCTTTAGAGCCTGGCCACATCGGACAGCTTCTTTTAAATCCCCACTGGGACCGGGAATCGGCTCGATTGCGAGTTCCTGTCGGGGGGCGTGCTCCGGATAGCCGCCGCGGTCAATCCACAGCCCCAATGTTGGAAAGAGATGGCGGTCGAAGAGAATCCGGAGGCGTTGACCATTGCACAGATCCAGATCCACATCTCCGGCTTCGACGCCCCGGAGCAATAACATGCGGGCCTCCCCTTCGGGGCAAAGCGCCAGGGGTGTTCGCGCGGCTTCCGGAGAAATGTTTTCGTCATGGAGACTGTCCACACACTCCGCGCACAGAGGCGCCCGAATGGAGAGGATGGCCGACGGCGGCATGAGGGCGTGCATCACATGCTGCGCGTGTACTTCAGTATCGCTTGGATTCTCGATACGAAACATCCAGACCAGCTCCCCTGCCCCAAAGCGCAGACGGCGGTGGAGACGAATGCCATCCGGAAACACGAAGGTACAGGAGAGGCCGTCTTCCAAGACGGCACATTCCGGCTGCATGCTCCAGCAACATCCGTGGTCGGGAATTCCCTCCTGCGGAGCGACGCCGGGAAAGCAGTCGTCATAGCCGTACACGGGGCGGGATTCAAATCCCTCTCCGGGAACAAAGTCCGGATCCGGACCGGTGAGCAGATCCGTCCCCCGCCAACAAAGGCGGGTCAGCCTTCCCCCGTCCGCAGGGTCGCACGCACACAGCCAATCGGTGTCACGGTATTGTAATGAGTTCATAGGCATACACCTCTTCCATTATTTGGGTTCAGACTGGGGCGTTTCGCTTCTGTTGTTGCGGGGAAGAAGGAATCGATCATCATTCACTTTATGACATTCGAAACAAACATAAATATTGTCGGTAATCGGCACCCGCACTTCGACCTTCCAGAAATAGTCGCGCAGTATCGAATATTCGTCCTTCGGGAGCTGATCCATCTTCAGCGAACGACCGCCACAGAATACGCAGTCGGTTCCCAGGAATTTTGCTAAACGCGCAAAAGCAAAGACCAGCCCCCCCCAGGACTGCCGCTAAAGATATGATTGAGGGTTTCGCGGTGAATTTCGGAAGTGATTTGGGATATTACATAAGAATCCGTTCTCATGGCCCTGCCTATATCGGACCTGAAATCCTATCAAAAGCGTCACATCCACTTTTCTCTTCAAATAAGCTTGCAGCATGACTTTACAAAGTTCTTTCCTTCAAACAACCGGACACTCGTGTGATCCGGCAAGTCGTCTAAAAATTTCTCCTGTCTTGGCGTCAACCCAGTAGCGAGCCGCGTAATCAGGTCCTCTGTACCGTGTACCCTCACGCGCACTCTTGTCCACAGGTAAAGTGATGATGTACTGATCATCGAGCAATTCAACCTTAACAGGCTGTGATCGATCATACTCCATTTGGTTTGCATCTTTCGCAATCTGGATAGCCTGTTCTTCTTAAATACGTGCGCCGTCAGTTGCTTAGATCATACTTACAGATGCGGAGCCACGGGAGCGGCGGCGTAGGCGCGGTGGGGATTTTCCGCTCCGGAGGCCCCTGCATCGGCGACCGGCACACGTTCATAGATCCGCTGATGGTTTTCTATGCCCGCCAGTCGGAAAGCGCCGGTTCGATAACGCGGGGTATGAAAGGTTTCACCGTGCACGGGAAGGGAGTGGTTATAAAACGACTCGTACTCCTCAATATCCAGACGTTTCCGGTCGCGCAGCAGGGTTTGATGAACACGCGACGGAACGGCCTCCCGGTATCCGGGAAGAATTTGCCCGCCGAAGAAGGCTCCCATGCAACCGCTGCCGTAGCTGAAGATTCCCACACGCTGATTTGTCAGGTCCAGCTCCCGGTGATCCAGCAGACTGATCAACCCAATATACAGTGACGCGGTGTAGGCGTTTCCATTAATGCGGTTATAGGCCAGCGAGGGTTCGATCTGATCCTGCAGTTCTT
>PXEI01000381.1 GCA_003564775.1 Spirochaetaceae bacterium | reverse complement strand
GTGGAGGAGCCACATTGACCACCGGAGGTTTGCGTCGGTGAACCCGTACCGTTCATGGCGGCAGGTCACCCCGCTCCCCTCGCGAGGGGAGCTGTCGAGCCGTAGTCTGGCGAGATAAGATGGAAGAACGCCCCCGTCGGGCGATAGAGTGTACTGGGTGCAACCAACCACACTCTAACCAACGGAGGCGCAAATGAGCGTACGATATGCAGCCGCAGATCTCCACAAGGCAACGACGACGATCGTAGTTAAAGACGAAAATGGTAAAACAATTCGACAAAGTGTGATGGAAACCACGGAAGAAAACTTGAGGTCGGAACTGCGCGCGATCCAAGGGCCGGTGCACCTGACCTTTGAAGAGTCTCAGTATGCAGACTGGATGTTTGATGCTCTCCAGCCGCTGGTGAACAAGCTCATCGTCTGCGATCCGCGCCATAATCGTTTGTTGAGTCAAGGCGATAAGAACGACCAATTCGACGCCGAGCGACTGGCCGATCTATTGCGCGCCGGGTTACTCAAGCCCGTCTATCACGGTGAGCGGAGCAAGCGAGATCTGAGAGAACTGGTCAAGAGCTACGATCAACTCGTCAGTGATCGAACTCGGACCAAGAACCGGATCAACGCCTTGTTTTCCAGTCGAGGTATCAAGCGCCCCAAAGAAGGGCTATATGCTCTGGATCTGGAGACGCGAGAGAAACTCATCAAGCAGCTGCCCGGCCGGGGGATGAGGCTTCGTGCGATGGATCTGTATGTCGAGCTCAATACCCAGGATGCTCTCGTCAAGGAAGCTCGAAAGGAGATGCTGGCCGAAGGGAAAAAGTTTCCGGGCGTCGCACACTTGAAAACAGTGCCCGGCTTCGGTGACATCCGTGCTACGAGAGCAGTCGCCTGGATCCAGACTCCGCACCGGTTTCGAACCAAACGGCAACTTCGCAAGTATGCAGGACTGGCGGTGGTTACGACGACCAGTTCGGATTGGGTTGTCACGGAGCAGGGCATGGAGCGCAAAACGAGAGTGCAAACACGAGGACTGAATCAACGATTTCACCGTCCTCTCAAAGCGATCTTCAAAGGAGCAGCAAAGGACGCCGTCACCCATTACGATTCATGGAAAAATCACCGCAATGTGTTGATCGACGAGGGTATGCGACCCGACCTGCCACGACTGACCATCGCTCGCAAACTGGCGTCGATCGTTTTGTCCATCTGGAAACAAGGAGTTGACTACGACGAATCGAAAACCTTCTTGAGGTCGTGATGCCCACGCTTTGTCTTCGGAACTGCAAGTAGTCGAGTACCGAGATGAACGTGGAGCGACCTGGTCGGGGGTAAGCCTCAACCCTCAGTCTGATCCGGCAGCAGTCGTGCCGAGGTCCCCCAGCGAGTTTAGGCCCCCCGCATGACCAGAAGTTCTCTTGGCCTTCGAGGTCCCAATAGGAGTGTGGTCGGCATCTTAATGTACGACACAGCGACAGATAACACGGCCTCCTCGAGAAACGGTACGCAGTTCGTCAACAAGCTATGTCCGAAGCATTGCACAACTCGAACCTGGCAGTGGCACCTGCGCAAGACGTGATCGAGCGCACGACCGGTGTACCCTCGGGGCTCGAATGCCAAAGAGCGAAAAAAATTACCCCGTGGGAACGGCCCTGTATGCTCTTGACATTCGTCTTCATAGTAGTACAACGTCACTTAGCTGTAGGTAATGGCGCAAAGCGGCGTCTATAGTGGCTTTCCCGAGCCTTCTGATTGTGACGTCGTCGCCATATTGACCACCGAAACAAAAACCGGGGCTCGGGTGGTGGTGGTGGCATGACGATTTGTAAGAGTCGTCGTGCTTCTGCCGCGCTCAATGGGCCAAGGATATCCTCTTCACTATTGTCCCGCCGCAATTCCGTCAAAAACAGGTGGCCCAGCATAGCCAGTTGCATGTGTCGGTGCCAGGAGCGCCATTTGCGCACCTGGTAATCATCAAGGCCGACTTCTCCTTTCGCCTCACGGAAACACTCTTCGATGTGCCAGCGCCCACTGGCGATACCGGCGAGGATGGCGATGCTGATGGTAGCCGGAGCATAGGCCAGATAATAGGCTTTCTTGGTGGGGTCACTTATCGAGCGCCGGACAAGGAGCCATAAATCCTGGCTGCCTTTGCCACAAGGAGAAACCGTGATCCGACGAGCAGCCCAATCATAGCTTCGAGGTCCTTTGCTGCCATCACCAACGGCGAGACGTTTGTACTGGCTTTCTGAAAATTCTTTCGCAAGCTCATCGACTCTCAGCTTCTCGCCCTTAATACGACGGCGTCGCCGTCGTCCGCTTCCCCGTGCCGGTGAGGAAACCAGCGTTACAGGTCGCTCCTTATACACCACGGTGTTGCATTTGATGGCCATTACAAATTGAATCGACTCGTCGATGAGCGTCTGACGAAATTCAAAATTTCCGCCATAAACAGCGTCTGCTGTCACCCAACCAAAGTCGAGACCGTCACGTTTCGCTTGCTTGACCATCTCCGATGCCAGTTGGGGTTTGGTTTGAAACTCGACGTCCTCGGGCACTCCTGCTTTGCTCCTTCTCCTGTCGTCAAACGCCCATGTTTTCGGAAGGTAG
>PXEI01000023.1 GCA_003564775.1 Spirochaetaceae bacterium | reverse complement strand
CCTTGGTATTTCGTGCCATTCACGGTCTCCTTACAAAATGAAGCCTTACCATAACGAAAATCCGGGTAGGCTGTCAAGATTCTCGTCTGAACTGTTGTCAGTATCGTTCAACTCTTTCGATATCGTTTACTCACCCTTGCGAAACAACCCACGCAGACGGCCTAGAACACCCTCGGTGCCGCCGTCCTTCTTCGTCGGTGTTTGCTTGGTGGACTCATTCTTCACGGATACGGATCCCTCGGAGCGTTTCTTGGAAGGCGCTTCCTTGGGCATCGGCTTGGACTGCGACTGCGACTGAACCGAGCCCTGATCCGGCCTGCTGCCTCTCTCTCTATCCCTGCCGCTGGGCCCACGAGACCGTCGTCTTCCCGAGGGCCTGTCGCCGCGGGCCAGGGCTCCGTCAGTCGCCCCTCTTTTACTGGAGCCTCCATCAGTGCCCCCGCCACCAGCAGAGCCAGTTCCGACATCGACTGGTCGGAAACTCTCGCCGTACTTCCGTTCATATTCACGAAGTCGCTCATTCAGTGCCGGATCTGCCTTTGCGGAGCCTCCCTGAGGAGCTGGGTTGCTCTTCTGTGAGGCGGCTGGCTTGGGCGCTGTAGATGCAGCGGTTTCGGTCTTGTGGGGAGCGCCGCCACGGCCACCTCGCTTGCGAGCTGGCCGCGCAGGAGCACCGCGATCTCGTTCACCTGGTGCCTTTGCTGGGCTTTTTGCCTCTCCGGCCGGACTGGGAGCGTTAGCCACACTATGCTCCGCCCGATGCGAACTGCGCTTTGGCCCGCTTCGCGCGCTACCCTCTGCCGGGGAGCCGCTGCGACGCCCTCCGGAATGCCCCCGGGGCCCGCCTCGCATAGCAGGCTTGCGGTCGCTTGGCCCGCCAAGGCGTTCCCGACGTGGTGGCCGTTTGCCGTGGGCCTGATCCTCTCGGAGGAGGCTCTCATCAAACTCGGCCACTGGAATTTTCATGCCCAGCATGCTTTCAATGTTTTCCAAACCAAATACATACTGCTCACAGGCTAAGGCAATGGCTCGGCCACTCTTCCCTGCGCGTGCTGTTCTGCCAATGCGATGAATGTAGTTCTCAGCGTCCTCGGGTATGTCGTAGTTGACAACCATCTCCAGGTCGTCCACATGCAATCCTCGGGCGGCAACGTCGGTGGCTACAAGAAAGCGGGTCTCCCCTTTCTTTACGCGCTCGATAATTTTCAACCGCTTTTGTTGCGGCAGGTCGCCCATGAGAAACTCGCAATGATAACCATTGAACTTGAGCCGAAAAGAAACTTCCTCGGCACTTCGCCGTGTATTGGTAAAGACTATGGCGTTGCTCGGGTTATACTGCTCAAGAACGCCAAGCAGGAGCGAGAATTTCTCGCTGCGAGCGACGTGGTAAATACTCTGCTCGATCTTGTCCACAGCGAGGTGTTCCGGCTCAATCTCGATCTCGGCGGGGTCGTTCATGTACTTCCAGGAGAGATTTCGCACACTCTGGCTGAGCGTTGCGCTGAACAGCATTGTCAAGCGGTGCTCCTTGTCCGGAGTCTTGCGCATGATTTGCTGGATATCCTGATAGAAGCCCATATCAAAGAGCCTATCTGCTTCATCAATGACCAGCACACCGACCTCTCGGAAATCAAGTTTCCCAGACCGGTTGAAGTCTATGAGGCGCCCAGGTGTCCCTATGATAAGATCCACGCCCTCGGCAATGGTTTTCTCTTGTTGGACATAACCCGTTCCGCCGTAAAAGCAGCCGACCTTGCATGGGACGTGCTTTCCTATATCGCGCGCGTCCTGCTCAATTTGAACTGCCAGCTCACGGGTCGGCGCTACAACCAGCGCCTTCTTCCCAGGGTACGCACCCTGCTCCGAAAGCTGCTGGAAAATAGTAATGAGATACGCGGCTGTCTTGCCGGTACCGGTCTGGGACTGGACCAGGACATCCCGACCTTTGAGCGAGTGGGTAAAGGTGTGTTCCTGGACGTCGGTGCAGTCGGTAAACCCGATCTCCTCAAGTCCTTGGTGCACCTCACTCCTAAGTGTTAGATCACTGAATTTCATAGTTCTACTTGCAACGCGCCGTATTCCCCGGTTGCTTTGCCGTATCTGTCCGTGTCTGTAGCGTTAAGACGGGGGCTTCAATTCCAGTCGTCGCACGATTTATGCGCCGGATAAAACGTTTTCCAAATCTAGGTCCGCATAGTCCTGCATGACGATCTCGGCAGCGCCGACCGTCTCAACAGGCCCTACGCCTACAGCCCTCATGCCAGCACGATGGGCGGCCTCAACACCACTTCCCGCGTCTTCAAAGACAACACAGTCTTCAGGTTTCATGCCCAGTTTCTTGGCTGCCAGGAGGAATATCTCCGGGTCAGGCTTGGAGCGTGTAATATCGTTACCTGTTACCACTGCGTCAAAGAGCGGCTCAAGATCAAGTGCGACCAATACCGCCTGGGCATTTTTGCTTGAGGAGGCAAGCGCGGTTTTGAGGCCACGTTCCCTTACCTTCTTCACGAATCCGACCGCACCGGGGTAGAGATCACTCTCATTGATGCGTTGCAATAGCTCCTTATAGTATTCATTCTTGCGGTCGGCTAAACGGTTTTTTTCATCTT
>PXEI01000366.1 GCA_003564775.1 Spirochaetaceae bacterium | reverse complement strand
GCCGTGGCCTCGAAAGGCAATATACAAGGCCGCAACTCCCACAGCTTCCACCGCAAAGGTCAGAACAAGAATATGCTTAACTATTCGGCCCGGACTGTAGGACACAGAGTCTATGTAGTAGTCGGTAATAAGCCCACGTTTTGAGAGTGAGACCTTTCCGCCTGCACCGGTTAGATACAGCGTGGCAAAGGTAACAATGCCAAGGCCGCCAATCTGAATGAGAGCAACGATAACGAGCTGCCCAAAAAAGCTGAACTGTGAAGTATCTACTACAATCAAACCGGTGACGCAGACTGCCGAGGTGGCCGTGAACAGAGCACTCAGGTAGTCCAGGCGGCCCGGACCTTCCCAGGCAACCGGCAAGGTAAGGAATGCCGAACCAATGAGTATCGTAACAATAAAAAAGGCAAACAGCGGTGTTTTGTCGTTAGCTTTGTGCTTAGCCATATCGCCGGTCTGCACCCCCTGGTAGTGCGGCGATTCTACACCTATTCAACTACCAACTCAAGCAGGACTGATGCATTCCCGGCACCTACTGGCGGGGCCGCCTCGGTCTGTCCGGTGCCTGAATCACGAGCACGTGCTGAGTCCGGATAGGGAACAACTACAACGTCGCCAGCACGAGCCGCCAAAGGCACCAGGGGCGGCATGCCACCCAGAACAGTCGAGCTTTCGCGTGCCCGTACCGCCCGGGTCTGGCCAAAGTTGTTAGAGAGCAGAACGCTCCCCTCAAACACCTCAAGATTTACGCCATCAAACTCAAACTGCGTGCCCCGAACCGCAGCAGTCGCGACAGGGCTTCGTAACCGGAACTCCTGAACGCGGTCGCCCCCGGAGCGGAGTTCTGACCGCACTCTTCCGACCTGCAAAAACAGCTCCGACTCAAGCACGCCCTCCCGCTCGGCAAGCTCGTCGACGCGAAGCCGGGTTAAGGGCCGTACCGACAACACAGCGTCGCCAATACGTAGCACCGCCGTGGCGCCAAAGGAGCTGGAGATCATGTCACCCGTGCCCAGCACCATTCCCGGCTGTGCCGGAATCCAGCCTCGCCCTGCAAGCGCTACCTCAACACGTCCTTCTACGGTCTCAATGACTGCGTCGAAGGCCCAAACGGTTGTTGAAACAAAACTGAAAATACTCACCAGACACAGCATCATATATACTCGCCGTACCGTGCCCCGGCAAACTAAACTTCTGGTCATAGCACCACCCCCTTCACAGCGCAAGCGAAAACTCCACACGCGCCATCCATTGTACCTCACCCCGCTTGTCTTTTTCGAATCCATCCGGGCCACGATGTGGAACAAAGACTCCACCACGTGCCGTCATACCGGTATCGCTGAACGGCCGGAAAGCTGCGCGAATCAGGCCCTCAGTTCCAAGATATCCCGCCCCGGCGGAAGTTGACAGCCCACTCTCACGAACTGGCGCGTCAGTCGGTCGCATGTAGGCAGCGGCGTCAAGACCCAGAGATAGTCCGCGCAGCGCCTCATCACGAGCGCCTCCAAACACACGGCGATCAAGGCTCAAACCTACCTTGGCAACATTTCCCAGCCCCGGCTGGAAGACGGTGCCGTTTGGCGGCTCAGATATGGGTGCATATGCCACTACATCGCCGTCTTCTCCGGATCCAACCCTTACCCCAAACGCTACCCGTGTGTGGTCCACAGGGAACCAGTCCAGTGACAGGTCTCCAAAATAGAAGTACCCGGTGCGTGTCGCTGGGTCGGCTGCTCTGCCTCGATTATCCAGCAAACCTCCTACGCCCAGCAGGCGGTAGTACCATGAACCGGCTATGGGGCCAGCGAGTGCGGCGACAAGGTACTGTGTGTCCAGGAGCTCAGCGTTAGAAGCAGTCCTGAGGTCGTCCTGCCGTACGTAGGCCACAAGCAAAGACTGGAGTCCAAGAAGCTCCGGAAAAGCTATCTCCACGAGCGAGATCATCCGGCGCGGGGCAAAGAACTGTCCATCGTCTGCGGAGTCGCTGAGATCACTGCCGGAAGCAATGAGCGACACACTTTCTTTTCGTAAAAATCCAAAATATCCGGCCCCAATCCGAACGCTCATGGCGTTTCGCCCGTACTGCAGTAGCAGCGCGTCTGCCGGATGATTGAGCAGCAACCCATCCCCAACATTCACCACAGTTCGCCCGAGTTCGTAACCAAACACACCAGAGGCCAGTGGGACTATGCCGGAAAGGCTCAGAATTTCAAGATCCGGAAAGATGTCTTCACCGGGTTCGAATCCGGCGGCACCTTGTGCGTCAAGACGAAATGCCTCGTTCGGGTGAATCCGCAGCCAGAGCCTGAGCACGTCGGCCTGCGAATACGAGTACCCGTTCTCGGTGCCCGCGTGTCGAATCTCGGTTCGATTATCAAGGTTGAGGCCATACTCAACTGCATACGCCCCGGATACTCCGCCTAAACCTGCGGCTATCGCAGAGATGACAACGACCCAAAACCGCAGACGAAAGCGCCTCACGCCGGAGTCTCCCCATATCTGCGCACCGCCCGCTCAAGGATTCGGAGGGCTCGCTCGCCGGAGAGCGGGCTACCGGGGGCCGAACGCCCCTGCACCAATCCACGGAAACGCAGCTCACGCACCGCATAG
>PXEI01000156.1 GCA_003564775.1 Spirochaetaceae bacterium | reverse complement strand
GAAGAACCCATCGGCCGAGAGTCGACAGGTAAAGACCACCTTTATCGACAAGGTTTTGCCCTTTCCGGATCGTGAGTTTCGCTACTTCGTCGGCGATGCACTCAAGCTCTTTCTCCCATCGGCAACTTTTGTAGACCGCATCCGAGCCTGCTACCCCGAGGTACCGGACTCGGGGCTGCTGGAGGAACTCAAAGAGGCTCGCCCAGGCTTTCTGTTACGAATCGTCACGGCCGATCCGGGGCTCTTCCGTCGTGACCGTCGACTTCTGCAGATATTCATTAACGGACGCCGAGTAAACGAGTACGCTTTTCAACAGGCGGTGCAGTACGCCTACGAACCGTATCTTCCGGGTGGTTTGATTCCGGTTGCCTGGGTATTCCTTGAGATAGACCCTGAACTTGTAGACTTTAATGTACACCCGGCTAAACGCGAGGTTCGACTCCGCAACAAAAAAGAGATCCACGAGGCCATAGTGGCTGTTATCAAGGCCCACCTCGAATCCAGCGCTGGCGTTCCCGGTGTAACCGGGGCTACACGCGCACCTGTAGCCAGCCATGACCGCAGCCCCCGCCCTCCGGCGCAGTCACCTCCAGGCGACTCTGAGATAGCAGGCCACCGGCGCTACGAGTTTCCGCAGCACCAGAGTTCGGCTCGTCCCGATTCCTATGCGGCTTCAGAAAAATACGAGTGGTATAGAACTCCCCAGGCAACGGAGAACGTTCAAGGTCAAGAGCATTCCTTTGCAGAGCCGTACACTCCTGGAGCAGAGCTTTCGCAAGCTCAGTTTGAGTTTCTCGGTTCCGTTTTTGGAGTTTTCCTGTTAGTGCGCATGGGTGAGACCTTGCTTTTCCTGGACCAACACGCGGTTCATGAGCGACTCTTGTACGATGAACTCCGTGAGCGACCCCACAAGCAGGAGCTCCTTGTTCCGGTCGAGTTTCAAACCGAACCAGAGCAGCGAGACCGTATTCTGGCTCGCAGGCCGGGCTTTGCGCAGCTTGGTTTGGAGATCAGCGAGGTTCGTCCTGACACGTGGCAGATAACCGCAGTGCCAGCGGGTTTCGAAGACTCGGCGGCGGGCCTGATTGATGTTCTCACCGACGAGTACGATCTCCATGAACGCCAAGGGGCTGAGTTCTTTGCCCGCCGCGCCTGCAGGGCCGCCGTCAAAGACGGCGACCAGCTGGATACAGCCTCGGCCGAGGAACTCATCCGGCGCGCGCTGAAGCTCAAAAACCCACGGTGCCCCCACGGCCGACCGCTATGGTTTTCACTGAGCAAGGCAGACCTGTTTCGAGCTGTCGGCCGCACCTTCTAAGCAGTCGCCCCGGAAAGGCGTAGCTACAGGGGAAATCTGTAGCTACAGGTTATGGCAGCTACAGGCTACGCAGCATCGACTCAACCTGTGAACGTTGCTCGTACCCGCTATTGCGTTGCAGTAGGTTCTCCAGTACCACGCGCGCCTCTGCCCCTTCCTCCTGGGCAATTAATACTTCACCCAGACGGTGGTAGGCCTGCCAGTAGGAGTTGTCTTCCGCGATAATGCGACGCAAAGTTTCTTCGGCAGCCCCAAACCTTCGTGCACCTATCTGTGCAAGAGCCATATTGTAACGGGCCTGGCTGTCCTGAGGGCGTTGGCGTAAAGCTATCTCGTAATGACGAATACTCTCGTCATGATTCTCTTTGGCAAGATATACGTTTCCAAGGTTGTTGTTGATCTCAAAACCACTGGGATCCACCCGGTAGCCAGCTTGTAAAAAATCAAGAGCGTCATCAAGTGCTCCTTGCTCCTCCAGAAGCCGACCAACCTCAACGTATGCGCGGACGTACTGGTTATTCAGACGTATAGCCGTAAGGTGGGCATCAACCGCACCGTCTATATCGCCCCTCTCAGCAAGAATCTGCCCTAAGGTGTAGAAGTATTCTTCCTGCTCAGAGCTGAGTTCAACGGCCCTTCGAGCATAACGCTCAGCCTCGCTCAGCTTACCAAGATCCTGCTTAACCAAAGCCATGTTGTAGTTGTTCGTTGCACTGTTTGGCCTCAGCTCAAGAGCTCGTGCGAACCTTGATTCTGCATTTTGCAGATCTCCACCCCGATAGTGCGCTACGGCTGCGCGAAAATGGTAGTCAGGGTTGGAGTCGTTAATGCGAATTGCCGCGGTATATGACTCCAGGGCCTTGCTGAAGTCGCCGCGATCTGCATGGATGACTCCCATGCGATAATGAGCTCGGTCATCGCCCGGGCGCACCTCAACGGCACGCGCGAAGGAACGCAGCGCCCCATCCTCATCCCTCAGCTGCAAACTTGTAATCCCCAGATTAAAATAGCCGTTAGCAATGCTTGGCTGTATCTCAACCGCGCGTCTATAGGCCACCGCAGCCTCACGGAAACTACGTGCTCGAAACCGCGCGTTTCCAAGCGCCATATACAGCTCGGCGCTTTCCTGGTGGCGTCGCTCGGCTGCTTGGAACTCCGTCACCGCGTCGGTGAAGCGTTCCTCGTGAGCCGCAACCTGCCCCAGTACGTAATAGGACTCCCATAGATCAGGATCAAGGTCACCGGCCCTTTCCGCATGTTGTGAAGCCAGCCGTCGATTCTCGGCAGAGTCGGCATTTTCGGAAAAGTAACTCTGAGCAATTCTGGCATGGGCTGCGGCATGAAAGCGCCGCTGCGCCGCCTTATCGCGCAGTTCTATATCCAACACCGCCTGCAAGGCCTCGCGCGCATCGCGGTAGTTACTGCGGTCCATTGCTTGTCGGCTGCGGCTGAAGAGTCGGTCAATTTCCTCCTCTCGCTGGAGCTCCTCAGCGTCGAGCGTGGCCCGGCGTTCTTGTTCCTCTGCCTCTCTACGTTCCGCTTCTGCCCGCCGTTCCGCCTCACGTGCCGCGGCAGCAGCGGCTTCCTGGCGGCGAATCTCGGCCTCCCTGGCCGCGGCAGTTGCCTCACGACTGTCGCGCTCGGCAGCTGCCAGCGCCTGTTCAAGCCTGCGAAGCTCGGCCATTTGGCTCTCACTCAAACTGTCGCTGCGTTGGAGGGCGCGAAGCTCGGCGAGCCGCGCTTCCTCCTGTCGCCGACGTTCTTCCTGCTCTTCTCTTCGCGCATCAAGCACCAGATGTTGAAGCTCTAAGGCTTCTAAATCGTCAGCATTGCGGATAAGAAGCTCATCAAGCAGGTCCAGCGCCCGTTGATGCTCGCCTCGTTCAAAATATCGCTGTGCGAGCTGTAGCATATTCGCACGGGTTTCATCGTCCTGGGTGGTGGGCGTCTCGCGAGGCTCTTCAACCGCTGGCGCTACCGATGGACCATCCGCGCGGCGGCTGCTCAAAAAAATGCCGCCACCAATAAGCAGAAGCAACGCTAGTGCGGCTCCGCCAATTATCAGCGGTCGTTTGTCGTACATTTGATCTCCCCTCCCGGTGGAATTTGTTTAATCCGCAATATCAAGCAGGCCCTCGTCAATGTCCTCAATATCCTCACCTGGGGCACGTACGCTACGGCCCTCTCCGGTTGCGCCTCCAAGTGAATCAAGTACCGAGTCCAGCAGCACTCGTCGGCGTTCCTCGGCCTCCCGCGCAACTCGCTGGGCTTCTTCAACACGACGACGCTCTTCGGCTACACGTGCAGCCTCGGCTTCACGCTCCTGCCGGGCAAGCTCCTCGGCTCTCCGGCGTTCGGCCTCGGCCTGGCGTTGCTCGGCTTCTTGCGTGTCTCTAAGCAATGCAATCATGCGCTCGACATCACGCCTTTGTGAACTCCGAGGTTCCAGACGAAGATAGTCCCGATAGTCGCTTATTGCGCCATCGTACTTTGAACCTCGAACACGCAGATTTGCTCGGTTCAAATAAGCATCTGCCAACCGAGGGTCTTCTTCAACTGACTTGGTGTAGTACTCCTCGGCTCTTTCCGTGTCTCCATTTCGAAAATGGTTGTTAGCAAGATTGAAATACACCACACCCAACTCTGCCTCCGGCAACTCGGCTGCATCGAGCAACACATCTATGGCCGTGTCATAGTCGGCAAGCTGTTCCAGAACAACCGCAAGATACATGTAGAGCCTGAAGTCCTGCGGATTCTCCTCTACTGCCTGCTCAAGATAACCGCGTG
The DNA here is from genome assembly GCA_003564775.1 of Spirochaetaceae bacterium. Taxonomy (GTDB): domain Bacteria; phylum Spirochaetota; class Spirochaetia; order DSM-27196; family SLAA01; genus SLAA01. Next base: position 7,642 of record PXEI01000156.1, on the reverse strand, counting down.
CCCCTGCAGGGTCGTCTTCGAGGAATAGTCGTTCGCCTCGTGACCGAGCGCTCTCTGCGCTTAGGCCGGTCACACCAATAGTCACAAACAGGAGTACTGCCACAGCACGTGAAACCCGGAAGCGTTGGTATTGTTCTGCTCTCATTCTCGGCATACTAATAGTCTATCCCTCATCTATGACATTTGACACGGATCGGCAAAGCAATTAATCTTGGCCATGGAAAATTACACCGAACTTTAGATGGAGGCCGCATGATTATTGTCGTTATATTAATCCTCGGTGCGGCTATTGGATTTGTTACTTTTTTTGTGGCGAAATCGGTTCTTGCTCCGAAACGCGTAAACTCGGTTGCAGAGCTTATCAAAAACAACAAAGCCACCGCGGCGACGCGCGCCGCCAAGAAGCTAATCCTCAAAGAACCTCGCAACCCAGATGCCCATTACCTGCTTGGACTTGCATATCTTGCCGACGACAAACCTGAGCTGGCTCTCATGGAGTTTCAGACCGTCAATGAAATCGGCCAGTTTGACGGCTACACGAAAGAACTCCCTTTTCGTAAAAAAATAGCCGAACTGTATGAAAAATTCAATCAGCCTGAGGAAGCGCTTAAGGAGTATCTCCTCCTCCTCAAGATGGAACCTGAAAACGGAGACAACTACTACAAGGCCGGGCACCTCTTTGAACAACGCAACAAAAGCGACCGGGCGGTGAACTATTATCGCAAAGCCCTTGAACTTGATCCGCGTAACTCCCAGGCTCGCATGCGATTGGGAATGCTGTACTATAGGGCCAAGCGGACCCCCGACGCCCGCGCGGAGCTTGAGGCCGCAATTAAGGTGCAGAGCGACAACTATGAGGCCTATTTTTACCTGGGCAAGATTCAGAAAGAGATGAAGGAACTCATACCAGCGCTCGCGTCTTTTGAAAAAGCCACCAAGGCACCCGCATTTCGAGCTAAGGCACTCATCGAACGGGGTGGTTGTTACCTCAGTTCCGGGAATAACGATGCCGCAATTGGTGAACTAGAACGCGCAATAAAACATATAAAGCCAGAAGACAAAAATGAAATACTCTACGCTCGGTACTTTCTTGCCACTGCACTTGAACGAACACGTCGGATCGAACGCGCAGTAGACGAGTGGGAAAAGATCTACGCCATAAAACCCAACTTCAAGGACACCGCAGCCAAGTTAGGAGAGTATCAGGAACTTCGCACTGACGATCACATGAAAGACTACATGACGTCCAGCAATGACGTGTTCCTGGAGATCTGCACCAAGGTGACACAGGAGCTTGGGTTGAGTGTCCGTGACTCAAAAACCGTCGGTGAAGGTTGTGAGATTATTGGCGTCGAGTCACAGTCCAAATGGCGTAACGCGCGCAAGTTGCCAACAATGATCCGCTTCCTGCGAGTCAGTGATATTGTCGACGAGTCGACGGTGCGGGCCCTGCATGAGGAAATGAAGAATCAGAACGTTACACGTGGTCTAATTGTTTCCAGCGGCGGCTTTTCTCGCACGGCCATTGAGTTTGCAGAATCTCGCCCGATCGATCTTTACAACAAGGACAATCTGCAGGAACTGCTTAAGTCAACCGGGTAATTCTTCATGACAATTCTTTGCGTTGCAGATCACATTGACCCCCTTGTTTACAGCACACAAGCAAAAGAGCGGTACAAAGACGTGGATCTGGTACTCAGCGCTGGCGACCTTCCCATGCAGTATCTTGGCTTCATTTCCGGCAGCCTCAACAAACCGGTGCTCTTTGTTTTTGGCAACCACAATCTTGAGCACTACCCCCTCTTCAAACGCCACCACAGCCTGAGCATAGACATACCAGAGACACTACCCCAGATACAGAACTACTTTGGCTCAACCTATATTGGTGGTCGCGTAGTGCGTCGTAAGGGTCTATTGATTGCTGGTTTAGGTGGCAGTCGTCGCTACAATGCTGGCAGAAATCAGTACACAAATTTCCAAATGTGGTTCAAGGTCATGCGCCTGCTGCCAAAGCTGCTGTGGAACCGGGTCCGCCATGGTCGGTATCTCGATATCCTCCTCACGCATGCCTCACCCAAAGGAATCCACGATAAACCGGACGCCTGTCATCAAGGATTCAATGCTTTCCTCTGGTTCATGCGATGCTTCAAACCGCGGTACCTGCTCCATGGACATATCCATTTGTACGATCGAAATGAGAAACGCGAGACACGTTACCATGATACAGTTGTAATTAACGTGTATGATCACTATGTCCTGAAATTCGAGGAAGAACCACGTGAGTGATTACGCCACACAAGCGGCCGAAGATGACTTCAACCGAGTTCGTACTCGCGAGATCTTCCAACGCCTGTTTCACGCTCTGCGTCCTACAAACCAACAACTTCTCTCGCTTAACGAAGTGAAGGAGGTAATTCGCCCCAAGGGTGAAACCTACCGCGGTATGGACACGGTTCAAATCGACCATATCGTGGGCAGTGAGGGACGCTACCGTGATTTCAACAAGAGTTTCCTGCCCAGACACGGATATTTACGCGGACGCTGGACTAGCATTGATCGGGCGCATCTACTCGACGTCATTCTCCCCCCGGTGAGACTTTACGAGATTGGTGGAGTCTATTTTGTTCGCGACGGCAACCACAGGGTGTCGGTTGCAAAGGCACAGGGGGTCTACTCCATAGACGCCGAGATAACCTCGCTGAATGCGGAAATATCAATAGACCCATCTATGACGCAGGAGGAGCTCCGGCGCAAGGTGGTTGAGTACGAACGTGGGGAGTTCCTGAAGCGAACAAAACTACACCAACTCATTCCAGAAGCGGATATCAGGGTCACCGAACCGGGGCGCTACGAGGAGATAGAGCAACACATTCTTGGCCACAAGTACTTCATGAATCAGAACGTTGAACGCGAGGTGCCGTTCAGTAAGGCCGCGATATCGTGGTACCATAACGTTTACCGACCCATTGCAACTTTAGTTCGTAATGAGAAGCTTCTGTCACGTTTTCCAAAGCGTACTGAAGGTGACCTTTACATGTGGATTGTCAAATACTGGCATGAGCTCAAGCAAAAATACGGGCCCGAGTATAGTCTAAAGAAAGCCGCCACCGACTACACGAACCGCTTTGGACGGCCCCGATTTCTCAAGCGTTTTTGCGCCTGGTCACGAGCACTGCCCCACCGCTTGCTGAAAGAACTACGTGCGTATCTACCGAGGAAAAAGAGACCGTAACTCAGCGGTCGAAAAACGCACCGGACCAACCACTACGCCGCGCTCGCGCTCTTCATCATAGTAGCTCAAGAAGATATCCCGACTCGACAGAGTATTTTCAGAGAACGATATGCTATCGTGCTCGCCAAGCTCACCGGCCTCAAGGAGCGCGCGCTCAACCAAGGCATCACTCGCGCGATCAAATATCGCTACAAGAACCGGAGACACCGGGCTTTCAAGCACCAACCGGTCTTCAACCGGAACAATCCGCGGCACAGCCAAGGCCGGGCCGCGGTCAGGGGCGACAAAAAAGGCTGATTCGGCTTCGTCTCCACCAACATCAACCGCAATGACCCGGTAGCGCCCAGGAGTTATACCCTCACCATCCGGCGCCGCAAGTCGTTCACTTCCGATCCAGTTGCCGTTCTCGCTATGGTGGGTCCAGCTGTCGCGAGTGAGGTGCCAATAGAGCTCGCCCGAATCATGGGCTATATAGAGCTCCTCTATGTCCCCAAAACCGTCGCCATGCTGCACAAGCGCAAACACCGATAGTTCCTCCGGGCCGAACGCAAGCTCATCACCTGCGGACCGAATACTGACACGGCTCTGCACCTGAAGAATTTGCGGGGTTTCGGCGGTACAAGAAAGGAGGAGCCAGATCAGAATCGGGAACAGCGATAGGTTTCTTATAGCAGTCAAAAAAAAGGCCGCAGTCTTCCAAACGGAGACTACGACCTGTTTCTCAATGAACTTCATGCGAATCTACCGCACGTCTAGTAGCTCTTTGATGCTTGCAACTTCCGAACCTTTTTGGCAATCTTGCGTTCCAAGGATTTCCGCTTGCGGTTCTTGATGGTCGAAGGTTTCTCAAAGTACTCACGCTTCTTCCACTCTCGGATGATGCCTTCTTTCTCTACAATGCGCTTAAAGCGCTTCAAAGCTTTTTCGAGGTTCTCACCGTCGTCAACTCGTATATAGGCGATGTATATCACCCCCTTTTGATTTCATTCGGTCTCAATGATACTGAAAACTCGATATGTGTCAAGCAGCGGTTCGGCAAGAAACCACTCCGGCTCTACCGGAACACCGGACACACGGATCTCCCAGTGCAAATGGGGGCCGGTCACAAGACCGGTGGCCCCGACCGTCCCTACCACCTGCCCACGACGTACATAATCACCAGATTCCACGTCAAGACTGTCCATGTGGTAGTACAGCCCGTACACGCCCGGCAAGTGCTCAAGCACAATAGAGTAACCGGTAATCAAACGGTCGCCAGCAAAAACAACCCGCCCCGAGGCCGAGGCAACAACCGGAGTGCCGGTCGGCGCGGCAAGATCCAGTCCATAATGAATAGAACCCGCCCTGCCCCCGTCCGAGTAATGGAACTGCCGCCTGTCTCCGAAGCGCGCACTCACACGAACATTTTCACCGACTACTGGTAGTACCATAGTGCCGACGGCAAACACCGCATCCAACCGAAACCGAGTAAGAATCTCCATAAGTTCACGGGTTTCACGATAGCGGCGCGGGTCCGTTGACGTTCGAAGCTCCGACATCGCCAGGTCCAGCACAAGAGTGCTCTCCTGATACTCACGGTCAAGCACCTGGAGCTCACGATACCTTACACGCTGCAATGACTCAGCACCCTCGGTATACTCAATGCGAATTCGATATCGCCCGGGTTCCACTGTGCTTGGCACTCCAAGCAACACCACCGAGCTTTCGAGATCTCTTCCGGACCGTATGGAAAAGCCCTCGGCGCTTGCTATGCGGCGACCGTCCTCACGTTCAATCTGTGCACGCACCGTACCCGACGCTTGTGCGGGATGAATAAGAACTTGCAACGGCAGGCCACGTTCAACTGTCGCCGGTGACTGAATGGATAGAGCCTGTGCGGCGTAGAGTGGCGCAAGGAGAATGAACAGACCAAAGAGGAAGACCCGGCTCAAGCCGTTCCTCCCGTTTCGCGGCGGATATCAAGCACCGTAAGCTGCACAGACTCACGACCCTGGAAGTAGTTCCACCCATAACGAAACACCACCGAAACTCGCTCACCACGGGTGAACTCCAAGCCGACCTTTTCCGCGGCGTTCCAGTAGACAGCTGGCCACTTGATACCGGATCCGCCAAGCAACAACCGCACGTGCTTTTGCTCCTGTTTGCCCATGAACTCAACTTGTTCAAGGACTAACCCATGTACCAGGAAGCTCAGTTCGGGGTTCTCTATGCCGTACGGCTCAAAGCGTCGAACCGTCTTTTCCAGATCGGTTGAGAGAAACTGCAAGGGAAGCTCGGCATCGATATCAATTCGTTCTTCCAACTCGGTATCCAGGACAATCTCGCGGGCCGCTTCGTTGAGCCGTTTCCGGAACTCGCCAAGCCGAGGTACCGCCAGATGAAACCCGGCGGCAGCGTCATGTCCTCCCCAGTCCTCGAAGATGTCTTCAAAGCCGCGGAGAAACTGAGTGGCAGAGAAGCCCCTGGCGCTACGAACGCTACCCACAGCACGATCTTCACAAATGGCCACCACGGCAGCCGGGGCGTTGAATCGCCGCGCAAGTCTGCCTGCAATGATACCTGTCACACCCCGGTGAATTGCGTCGTCCTGCACAAGTACAAAATGCCCATGGAGTTGATCAAAGCTTTCCTGTGCGGGGCTCAACACCCGATCCCAGGTCGTCTCTCCAATGGCACGCCGCTCCTGGTTAAGAGCAATAAGCTCGTCAGTAATTCTGCGGACTGTGGCGTGGTCCTGGCTCATGAGGAGTTCTACCGCCTTGTCGGGCCGCCCCATTCGTCCGGAGGCGTTTATCACCGGGGCGACGCTCCACCCAATGTCTTTGGCGTTAATGCGCTTCCCCATGAGCCCGAGCTGTACCAGCAGGCGCTGCAGACCTGGACGAGTACCGGCGTTCAACACGTCCAGCCCTTTGCGGATCAGGATTCGGTTCTCATCCCGCAGTGGCATCATATCTGCCACGGTTGCAAGTGCCACCAGATCCAGCGACGCTGCGTGCTTTTCGCTTAACGTCGCCTCACGCTTGAGGAAGAACGCCCGAAAAAGCGCAGCAAATACATCGACCTCTTCCGGCTGTGTTTCACTGTAGACGCTCATTCGTGAGCCGTCGCGCATAGCAAGCAGGCTCTTGTTGGATAGTGAGGGAAAAAGTTTCCATACCTCGGGGGCCAGATCAATGAGGCCTATCTCAACGCGCTCGCCAAATACGGCGCGCAGCATGCGTTCCTGCTCTTTCTCATTGTAGACCAGTATTTGAGTGCCTATGAGAAAACTCTCCAGCCGCGTGGAGGACAGGTCGACCATTCCTGGGACCAGGTTCTCGCTGATGCGGTCGATCTCTATAAGGTTCTCAAGCTTAATGCAGTCAAGCACATAGGTGTCGTTACCCGGCCTGAGATGCAACAGACACAGCTGCTCCTTAAAAAAACTGGTAAGACCAAAGCGGAGGGCCCAACAAAACTGTGACGCCAAACCACAACCACACAGGCCTTCAAATGGATATGCACAGTCAGGAAGTTTTGGATTGATAATGGCCGTGGCGGGAGGTAGTTCCAGTTGCGGATTATGGTGGTCTATAACAATTGTATCAATTCCGTACTCAAGTGCGTACTTGATCTCACGACTATTGGTGGTTCCACAATCCACAGTAATGATCAGTGTAACATCCTGCTCGCGGCAGCGATCTACAGCCTTCTCACTCAAACCGTAGGGCTCATCGCCCACCGGCACCGCCCAGGCTACCTCCATCCCCAACTCGTCACGTAAGCAGCTTACCAAGAGCGCGGTGCTGGTTATGCCGTCGGCATCGCGGTCTCCAAATACGAAGATCTTTTCTCCCTCGGTGCGTGCTAAGAGCACACGTTCTACCGCGTCCTCCATGTCTTCAAACAGGAAAGGGTTGTGCAGATGTTGAAGATCATTTTCCAGAAAGAACTTGATGTCTTCACGGTCAACTACTCCGCGTCGCACGAGGATTGCAGCGTCCAGGAGGTCAAGCGTGTACTTCTCGGCAAGTGAACGAACATCACCGGACTCGATTTCGGATTTATGCCAGATCATGTGTCGGTGCTGAACTCCTCAAGGAAGACATCACTTGGCGGGTCGCATTCTTCTTCAGATATGATATAGGCACCCTTCAGGGCCTGCGCAGCCGCCGTGACAGCCTCATCGCTGCGCCCGTAGACCCGCCCAAGCATATCGCCCGCAATTACGGTGTCGCCGATCTTGCACTGCAACTCGATACCGACGTTGGGCGAAACCGAGTCTTCCATTCTCCTGCGCCCCGCGCCCAAGGCTACCGCAGCCGTGCCGACCTTGTAGGCATCTACCGCCGAAACGTAGCCGCTTTGCTCGGCTAGAACCGCACCCACAACAGTTGCGCGGCGCTTACCCAGATCTGAAAGCAGTTT
>PXEI01000383.1 GCA_003564775.1 Spirochaetaceae bacterium | reverse complement strand
GGCTTTGCGTGCCGATATAATTCTGATCTCCGTTTCGTCCTGTCGATATGCATGTACTACGACAAGTAATCGAAGTTTCGCACTGAACCCCAATAAAAGGAAACGGTCTTCATCTTGGGAATGATCGGGATCATGTTTCACGCGGGCATTTTCATCGGCGAAAGCGGTAGCGGCTTCCTCAAAAGAGACACCATGCTTGCGTTGGTTCTCCCGCTCTTTTCGATCATCCCAAGAAAAGCTAGCTTCATTCATAATGCTATCGTATTGCTATTGGCATGGCGACGCAAGTAGAATTGATCTTCTTATCATCCGAACAAGTTATTGAGCGGTTTCTGTTTGATCTTAACGTGTTTTGAACCGCGCTTACAAAACCCCTCACTATTATTTTGTTATAGAGCGTATTTTCCCGCGGATTGTAAAGCCAAAACTGATGATTGTGTCGTTGTTTCTTCAATGCCCGCAAAAAGCATATTACCGTCAGAAAAACAACCCACCAACCGTTTTCCCGGCCTGCTGATCAAAGCCTTATTCATTACAGCCCCCTCACCCTTTGCCATCTTCTCCCGTCTCCTCTCCGGCGATGGATGCGCACCATGCGTTCATTGCGTGGCATTGTTGTCTGGTGAGGCCGGAAGAGTGGAAGTTTTCGCCATAGGGGGAAAGAATCAAAAGGCGCCCTTGTGCGCAAAGATCGAAGTAGCGCCCGGAGGGTTTGTACCGCTCGGGAAAGGCATCGGTCTTCATGAGAATGACATCCCCCCTGTCAGCTTCCAGAATGGCCGCAACAACTGCTTTTTCACCGGGTGAAATGAATGGCGAAACAATCACACAACCACGCTCGGCGGCCTGTTCAAGCAGCGCTTCGCGAATCTCCGTAATCTCTTGCGATGTGGCTCTGCGCGAAACACGCAGGTTGATGAGTTCGGGACGGTCGAGCAGAAAACGGTTGCCATAGCCGCTCCACTCCTGTCCGGGCGGCAGTCTGGTGTGCTTCAAATGGTCAACACGCACAAAGAGATCCGGATGCGCCTTTCTCAAGCAATAACGGCGAGGATTGTCGCAAATATAATGCGTATAAGCCTTCAGCGCTCCTTTTCTCCACACACACAGATCGTGGTAACCCGGGTTCCAAACGGTAAAATCAGGGTTGTCGTACTTTTTGCGAAACGCACTGGTAACCTGTGATTTGAACGCACGTAACGGCACGCCGACACTTTGCGGCATTGTTTCTTTTACACGCACAATACCATGCAGGTGGTCCGGCATAATCACCAATGTTGATGTGGCAACCTCCTTGTAAGTTTGCGGCATGGCATGCCACAGGTTGTACACCATCCAGCCGTCTTTGTTGAGAGTGGAACGGTTATCCGCGCAAGTGGCAAAAGCGGGCGTCGCAGGTGCGCGGTCATTGTAATCATGTAAAACGCCGGCGCGCGGTAGTCCTGAAACCGGTTACGGTGGTTCATGCGGGAAACCTCCCGGCAATGGCCGTGAACGCCCATTGTCCGCCTGGATATACAGTCACTGCCCCGTGTATACACGGGGGCTTCATTTCTTGCCACATTCCCCTTCCCCCCCTCCACAACCGCAATTACATCCGTGGTAATATTAATCAACTAATGTCACTTCAAGCGCGTTTCTGACATTGGTTGATTATTCACCCTACTGATTCAAAACGACAAAAGCATCATGTTTCACTCAAAACATGCCACAATCAGGAATCCGGATAAAGGAAGATTTGCGGCAAGGATACGAGAAACAGAGCGCCGTTATTCATTATCAAAGGCCTGAGCTGTCTTCGAGTCGGTTTGTCGGAAATCGGGACGTGACCCTGTTAGCCTTATCAAATCATCTTTCTTGCATGATCCGGGGCGGAATCGTTAAGCGCACCAACCAGACGGTCCACTTCCGTTGATGGGTTTGCCGGATCAGGCGTGGCTGCAGCAGCGTGATACTTCCGGACCCGATCCGCATGCTTTACCGCCTTGGTCCACTGCGGAATGAATAGCGGAATTGCGTCACGGGCAGTCTTTTCATTTGTCGAGTAGTCGCGGCCCAGCTCTTGCTTAACAGCATGTTTCGCCACGCCCCCGTTGACCAGATCCCCGCGTGTAGTATCCTGCAGATGAAGCAGCAGCCAGTATTCAAAACAGGGCGTCGAGTGAGCCAACTTCACCTTTCTTGCGGTCGCAAGTTGCTTTACATCATTCCAGATCCCATTCCGTACAGCGACATCGGTATCTATTACGGCCCAAACGTGGTCAAACTTCTCAGGCTCGTCGACAGCAAGCTCTCCCTTCCTGCGCCTTCTCGCATGGTCCTTTATGCGGTCTGCAGCAGTGTTAATTACGTGGCGCGGGTCCGATGCGTAGCCGGGCATAACCACAACTTGAACGGTATACAGTTGCAAGTCTGACAACAGCAACTCGAAATAGACCGGTTCGGTCACAAGACCTTCGGTAACGACCAGAAAGGTATCCCCGAGTTTCGCCAGCTTGCGAAACGCAGCCTTGCGGCGCTTACGCTCAATACTGGCAGCCTTTGGTGCTTTCCACCACTCGGGATCGTATCCGCAACCGTCACTCATGCTTGCCCTTCGTTACTTTGTTAGCGGG
>PXEI01000048.1 GCA_003564775.1 Spirochaetaceae bacterium | reverse complement strand
ACCGGGTACTCATTATTATGCGCGAGCCGGAGACCTTTCCCTTAGTGAGAGCTGTTTCGGCGCGTTGCGTAGCGGCCGGTGCATACCCGCAGGTACTGTTCTACTCAATCTACCTTGATCGTGACCTCATGAAGCTTGGCACCATAGAGCAGGCTGAATGGGTTCCCGAGGTATGGCAGCAGGCAATGGATTGGGCAGATGTCTGCATAGATCTCCGCGGCGCACGTAACCTGTATGAGTACAACGACATTGCTCCGGAGCGCGTTGCCGCACACCGCAAAGCCGAGGGCAAAATTTCGGCGTTGCGCACCCAAACGACACGGTGGACACTGTCACGAATACCAACTGAGGCCCTTGCCCAGCAGGCGGGTAGGAGCCTGGATGAGATGATGGAGTTCTACTTCGACGCCGTACTGCAAGACTGGGAGGCGGAGACAGAGCGCCTGAAAAGCCTTCAAACACAGCTCACCGGGACTCGGGAGGTTCGGATTCACTCGAAGGATACCGATCTGATCTTCTCTACCGAGGGGCGCAGCTACGTTGTCGAGGACGGACGAGTCAATGTTCCGGGCGGGGAACTTTTCCCCTCCCCTCTTGAGGATTCAGTCGAAGGGCATATCCGTTTCACCAACCCAGGCGTCTTTGCCGGCGTGCTCATGGAGGATATCTACCTGAAGTTTCGTGGTGGCGTTGTAGTAGAAGCTACGGCTCGTACCAACGAAGACTTCCTGCATCAATTACTTGATATGGATCCGGGCGCACGCCGAGTTGGAGAGTTTGCCGTTGGAACTAACCGGAAGCTCACCTTTTTCTGTAACGATATCCTCTACGACGAGAAGATTTTTGGAACCGTCCACATTGCATTAGGCCGATCCTACACCGAGTGTGGTGGCAAGAATGAGTCTGCCTTGCATTGGGATATTGTCAAAGACTTACGAGCCGACGGGGCCATGTATATAGACGGGAAAAAGCTGCTCGAACAAGGCCGCTGGCTCCAACACTGAAACAGCAGAACAAGATTGAGTAAGGAGATACTATCATGAATTGGATCCAAGACACTTTCGGTACACAGAAGCCGGTGATTGCAATGTGCCATCTTCAGGCCTTACCGGGTGATCCTAAGTACGACCGCGACGGTGGAGTTGAAAAGGTCATTGAGCTGGCCAGAAAGGATCTCCTGGCACTCACCGAAGGCGGCGTTGACGCGGTTATGTTCTCAAATGAGTTTAGTCTGCCGTATCTGACCGAGGTAGAAGCAATAACACCGGTAACCATGGCGCGGATCATTGGCGAGCTTAGGAGCGAGGTTCAGATTCCCTACGGAGTCAACGTGCTCTGGGACCCTCGCGCAACCATGGATCTGGCGGTAGCGACCGATGCGCTGTTTGTCCGCGAGATTTTCACCGGGGTCTATGCCAGTGATTTTGGCCTCTGGAACACCAACTACGGAAAAGTTTCTCGACATGCCGAACGAATCGGCGGAAGCCACATTCGAAAGCTGTTTAATATCGTTCCGGAGGCGGCGTCCTACCTCGGTACGCGTACCCTAGCCGACATTGCAAGATCAACGGTGTTCAATAATGGCCCGGATGTGCTGTGCGTCTCCGGTCTAACTGCGGGCGCAGAGACCGACTCATCGATACTTAGAGTAGTGAAAGACGCGGTGCCGGACACGCCGGTCTTTGCCAACACCGGCGTGAAAGTTTCCAATATTCACGAACAACTCTCCATTGCTGACGGCGTCGTAACCGCAACCAGCTTCAAACGCAATGGCGAGTTCTACAACGAGGTTGACGTGAATCGTGTCAAAGATTTCATGAAGGCTGCTCGGGAAACTCGCCTGGCCAAGGTCTAAAGAGGGCGGCTCTCGGGTGAGTGGCCATAAGATAGGAAGCGTGTCACGGCCGGGGTTCAGAATAGCTGTACCCCGGCCGCTGCGCTTTCCTGGCCTGACGTGTCCTCTGGGCAGATATTGGGACGGGAGCTGGTCTTGGGACAGGAAGTAGTGTAAAGTGGCGCTTTCACTTTTATTCGACAGGAGCTCGCGCGTGAAACAGTCTGAACGAATGAACACTATGATGCGTATTCTTGCAGAAAAGCATAATGCGTCCACGCAGTATCTCTCAAAGGTACTCGGTGTGTCGGAATCAACAGTACGGCGGGATATTGAGTTTCTTGCTTCCCTCAAAAAGGACGTGCACAAGGTGCATGGTGGTGTGATTCTCAAGAGCGCAGACAAAGAACATGAATACATGTTTGAACTCAAGCTAAATGTCAATGTCGAGCTTAAGCGCCGCGTTGCCCGAGCAGTTGTAGCACATCTTGGTGACAACGACAGTGTTGTGCTGGATTCGGGAACAACCTGCCTCCTCACCGCTACCGAGCTCCACCGACGGCAAGACCTGCGTATTGCTACTGTCGACCTACAGGTGGCAATGGAACTCGCCAAGCACGACCACATAGAGTCACTCATTATTGGAGGACTGATCCGCCCTGGATATTACTCGGTAGGAGACGCACTCGCAATGGAAATGCTGGACCGCTTCAGCATTGACAAAGCCGTAATTGGAGCCGATGCGGTAGACCTTGAGGCCGGTGTCACTAACTACTCAATTTT
>PXEI01000461.1 GCA_003564775.1 Spirochaetaceae bacterium | reverse complement strand
TACTATTGGTGCCGGTTAAAGAGAACGGCGCTCTACCTGCCACGGATATGGTCGACAACCCCAGTCGAGACCGGAACACCCCCGTGTTCCTGGGTCTTTGTCTAGTGAGGATACCTCAGCCTGGTGCTTAGGTCAAGGTTACTTTGCTATCATTTTGCCCCTATACGGTGCGGTCCGAGCGAGAGTACATCTACCCCGGAAACGACAGGCCGCGATCAGGCCGGATGCCAGATGAAAAATGCTGTGCTCTTGGCGCACGGTGCCATGCCTATTCCCACTCGATCGTGGCCGGGGGTTTGCTTGAGATGTCGTACACTACCCTGCCGATCTCCGGTACCTGGTTGGTGAGTCGGGCCGAGATCTCCAGGAGGTCGTGTGGGGGGAAGGCGTACACATCGGCTGTCATTCCGTCGTGTGATACTACGGCGCGCAAAGCGAGAACCGACCCGTACTCCCGGGCATCACCGGCTACACCCACCGCACGTATGGGCAGCAACACCGCAAAGGCCTGCCAGATCTCGTTGTAGAGGCCTCGGTTGCGGAGTTCTTCTATGTAGATGGCGTCGGCGCGGCGAAGCAGGTCGCAGCGTTCCGCAGTGATCTCACCAAGGATCCGTACCGCAAGGCCGGGCCCAGGGAAAGGATGCCTGCCGACGGTGCTTTCAGGCAGGCCAAGCGTGCGGCCAAGCTCGCGTACTTCGTCCTTATACAGCGCCGCAAGCGGCTCCACAATGCGACCTTCGGCACGCTTTTTTTCTACCAGGGGCGAACGGACGTTGTGGTGTGACTTAATAACCTTGGCATTCTTCCCTACCCCTTTGCCGCTCTCAATCAGATCGGTGTAGAGGGTGCCTTGGGCCAGAAAATAGTTTCCAGGAACATGGCTTCGGACTTCTTCTTGCTGCACCGAGATAAACATGTCACCAATAATGCGGCGTTTTTCTTCCGGATCGGCAACGCCAGCAAGGGCTGTGAGAAAGCGTTCAGATGCATCTATAACGAACAGGTGTTTGGCTCCAAGTTCACCCAAAACGGCCGAAACCTGTTCGGTTTCGCCAGCGCGCATCATTCCGGTATCGACATACATTAAGTACACCTGCTCCGGTGGCAGGGCCTCAAGCAAGAGGGCCGCGGCAACCGAACTGTCTACACCACCCGAGATCAGCAACAGCACCGGCTCCTGGCCCACCTGCGTCTGAATATCCCGCGCGGCCTGCTCACGATACTCATCCATGCTCCAGGTGTCGTGTGCACCACACATGCCAAATACGAAGTTCTGCAAAATGCGAGTGCCGTACTCACAGTGAGTGACTTCCGGGTGAAACTGTATTCCGGTCATGCCTCGCTCGGGATAGTCCACGCAGGCAATGAGTCCATGTTCGGAACGGGTAATGACCTTGCCGCCGACGGCTGGCTTAAGGATACTGTCGCCGTGGCTCATCCAGCTGACAAAGCCATCCGGAACTTCCTCAAAAAGGGGGTGCGCCTCACTGTAGTGCATGCGGGCACGACCGAACTCGCGGGAGTTAGCTGGCGCCACTTCCCCGCCATTGTCATGGGTCATACGCTGCAGGCCGTAGCAAATGCCGAGTTTTGGAACTCTGGTTTCGTACAGCACTGGGTCAGGCTGCGCCGACCCGGTATCCAGTACCGACATCGGTGAGCCCGAGAGAATAATTCCGCGTACATGCTCATGGAGGTGTTCGGCGAGCGGCTCATCGCCAGGAATGATCTCTGTGTAGACGCCAAGCTCGCGAATACGGCGGGCAATAAGTTGGGTTGTCTGGCTGCCGAAATCAAGTATGAGAATGCTGTCGTTTACGCTGTCCACGGATTCCGCCTTACGATGGTGCGTTCACGTTCGTAGCCAATAGAGATCATGCTGATAGGCGTTTCTATGAACTTCTCAATAAACTCGATGTAGGTGCGGGCCTCTTGCGGCAGTTCGTCGTAGCTTTGGCATTCGCCAATAGGTCGATTCCAACCGCTAAAGCTTTTGGTTACCGGCCGTGCCTCTTCAAGTATGTTGATGTCGGAAGGAAAGTCTTCAATGACACCGGCCTCGGTTTCGTAGGCAATGCAGAGTTTGGGTGTCTCAACGGTGTCGTAGACATCTAAGTGGGTCAGTGCGAGCGAGTCTACCGAGTTGACGGCACATGCGTACCGCAATGCCACCAAGTCAAGGTAGCCGCAGCGACGAGGCCTGCCGGTAGTAACTCCGTACTCGCGACCGGTTTCGCGCACGAGCTCCTCAAGTTCGTCGGTGTCACTGCCGCGAAACTCACTTGGGAAGGGGCCGTTGCCAACGCGGGTTGAGTAGGCTTTAAAGACGCCAAGCACGTGGTCAATGCTGCGGGGGCCAACAGCTGCACCTACGCAGGCGCCAGCTGCTGCCGATGTGCCGGACGAGACATAGGGATAGGTACCAATATCTATATCGAGTAACGCTCCTTGCGCTCCCTCAAGGAGGTGGTGCTCTTCCGGCGCAGCCGGTCAAAGACCGACCCGGCTCCTCAGGTCTGCGATGCGCTTGAGCAGGGAGCCGTCGATCACGGTGTCCCCCACGGTGGCCCGCACCCCGCCGACGACGTCGGGATCGACCACGAACCGGACCTCGAG
>PXEI01000327.1 GCA_003564775.1 Spirochaetaceae bacterium | reverse complement strand
TATTTCTGGAAACCTGACACACTCGACCTCATCCAAGAATTAGTTTTCAAACATATGGGAGAACGTTTTGGTCCAACATACAGGCATTCATTTTCCGGAGACGCAATAGCTGTACTCACACTCAACACCCATGGGCGCTTCAACAAGGCACTGATGAAAGCCCGGAATGAATGTTTACTGAAAAATGATACTATCTATGTCACGGGTGATGATTTCGATATTGTTACTACAGACTGGACGACCTACGACAACCCCAGATTTCAGGCGGAAATGCGTGCTATTGTAAATGTGTGGCAAAAGGAACTATTCCCTATTCACGTCGAGCACGATTGGATGCAGAATGCCTTTTACATTTTATACAACTCAGGTGATATTATCTGCTTTAATTCAAAAACCGGCAAATATATAAATCGACTACCTCCAATATCGTACCATTCCCTCATCGTGCCAATTATAGGCTATGGATTACTCATCCTAGCCCGAGTTTACCGCCTATTTTGTAAAAACACCGACTCATCATGGCCTTACGTAACCATTTCTGTATGACCTACGCAGCGCGGTGGCGCTTCAGGTCGAGCGTGTCGTAGAGCGTCTGCTGTTGTTCGGAGAGCTTCGAGAGGGTCATTTTGATAGTCGGTGACCGGCGTTGGTCCTGGGGCGGATAGACAACACCAACCTCCCGGATTTTTTCGAGTTCTTCAAGCAGGGCCGGGATGGACAGATCGATACCCTGATGCTGAAGCTCGCGGCGCAGCAAGCTGCACAGCATCAATGCCAGCACGCAGCAAAATACATGTACTTCAATCTTCTGATCGGTCCAATGGTGTTGGGGGCGCAGGCAGATGTGGTGCGGATCCTTCATGCACCGAAAGCCATTTTCGACATGATGCTGAGCGCGGTAACCCCGCACGATCTCGGCATCGCTCCAGTCGTCGTTGTCGGTGAATAGCAAGGTTTTGCCCAACAAAGTCCTCTGGAGCCGGGTCCAGGCCTGATGATTGAAGCGATACGTCATCCACGCCAGTCCGTCATACTCCTCGACGGTGACGTCAAAGAGTTCTTTCATGTGCCGAGCCTTCAACCAGCCTTCCACTTTCCTGGTCACGCCAGTCACCGTGGGCGCTCGACCGCCGCGGACCTCCCCGCGGTGCCAACGCCGCAACTGCTGCTGCAGTTCGCGCAGGTTACTTTGCCGCTTGGCGATCTCGCGCAGCAGCGTGCGTGATTGGGCGATGAACAGATTCTCGTTGTAGGTCACCAGCACTGTGCGCTCAACGCCGAAGACCTCTTGCGTGCTGCGATAGACACTGACCTCGGGCAAGCCTTCTGATTCCAGCGAATGGAAGCGCTTGCTTGGGATCGCCAATAACTTCGGGTGCTGAGTAGGCACCAGGGAGCCGATGAAGTGGTAAGGGCTCTGGTCGATACTGTGCAAGTTGTCTTTGGCGTTGTTGCCTTTGTCGAAGACCAATGTCACGTGTTCAGCCCCCTCGGTCAACTCGCGATAACGCTCGATCAGTGCGTCGGTCAGGCTGCGAAAAGTCGGCGCATCGGCCTGGTTGCCCGGATAGGTGCGGTGCAGCAACGGAATATGGCCATCGGCCGAAACCAGTAATGCCAGCCCCACAATCCGCAGCGCCTTGCGCCCCTCCTTGCTCTTGCCGCGCTGGGCCAGTTTGTTGCGCTCGTTGAAGGTGTCGATGAAGGTGAAGAAATTGGTGCCATCGAACAGCACTTGCTTGAGGTCGACCTTGAACGAGCGCACCATGGCACGGACCACATCGCGCTCAATCGCCTGGATGGCCCCGCTGGAGACGCGGTCCATGTTGTCCCAGAAGCGCTGACTGGAGAGCTGACGCGCTTCGATTCCTATCAGTCGGCGCAAGGCGGTGTTCTGAAACCATTCGCCGATCCCGGCCTTGCTGCACGGTGCCACGCAGCGATTGATGATTGCGACCAGGAGATAGGTCCCCACTGACGGTCCGCGCCCGCGCTTGGGGACATGAGCATCAATGTGCTCGGCGAGTTTGAGCCGTTGAGCCAGGTCATACAATGCGGCGACGGCACCAAAGTCCGAGACCAGGGCATGCTCGGGTTCGGCCACGCCCTGGCCTTGGGTCATGGCGGTGACAATGTCCTCGGCCTTGCCGAGGTACTGCTGCCAGACGATCTTCGGCTTGCCGTCGATCCGCTTGCATTCGCGGGCATAGTAGTAGGGCTTGCCGCGGATGGTTTTTTTGGTGAGGCTAACCATATTAGGTCATACAGTAGCATACATGCAGGTCAGCATCAAGCCTACAAAATGCGCAGAAAGACTACTATTGCTGGGTCTGCTTGCTCTTCCCAGCCTCACAAAAAGCGGGGCTTGTATTAGGTCATACGAAAATCCGGCCAAAACAGCCCGAGTGACCGTTGCGACTTGCAGGGAAACTTTCTCAAAAAAACAGAGAGTTGTACGAACAGGCGGCGCCGCAGCGCGTGCTTGCTCAGTGATTCATTACCGCTGAACGCGGTAAACTCGGGCTAGATATCCCCACATGCGGCTAATCAATGTCGCAGAGGGCAGATCGAGAGGTCGGTGGCACAACAAGCAGGGGTCACCTTCAGCCGGATAAGTTTT
>PXEI01000006.1 GCA_003564775.1 Spirochaetaceae bacterium | reverse complement strand
GCCATGAAGATCCTGTTCTTCTCCTTCTTTGCACTCATGATTGCCGGGGGGTTGTTTGTGCAACCGAACCGCATTCGGAAGACGCTCGCGGCTCATATTCGGATCATGCGTACATCGGGACGACTGGTCACTGACTTCACGCTTGTTGGCCGATATAACGCAACCATCTTTAATATGGGGCTCATGGGCACCATTGCGGGTCTCTTTGTAATTGCCCTGGGTGGTGAGTTCAACGGGCCGGTAATTGGTGGTATACTTACTATTGTAGGCTTTGCCGCCTTTGGCAAGCATCCGCGTAACTGCATCCCGGTCATGCTTGGCGTCGTCATTGGTGGGGCCCTCAAGATCTGGGAGCTGGGGAGTACTCCGGTAATAATTGCCGGATTGTTTGGTACAACACTTGCGCCGGTGGCCGGGCAGTATGGGCCGTTCTGGGGTATGTTAGCAGGTTTTCTGCACACCTCGGTTGTTATGAATGTTGGTGTGCTCCATGGGGGAGTGAACCTGTACAATAACGGATTTGCTGGCGGGTTTGTTGCTGGGTTTTTGGTTCCAATTATAGAGGCCGTTCGTCCGGTTGCAGGACCTCCGCGGTCACGTCGCAAGGTATGAGAGTGAGGCAAAATCGTGCAAAACTATCATGAAATTAAGAAGATCTCCCGCATCATTGACGAGCTTCTGACCCACTTCCTTTCCAGATACCAGGGTCCGGCCGAGATTGCGGTGGATGAGAGCGACGCCGAGTACGTGGTCGTTTTCACTATGCCCGATATCGAGATTGAGTCCGAGGACTACGTCAAACTGGTAAACGACGTAAGTGTGGCTCGGAATCCGGAACTGGAAAACTACTACTGGCCGCTTGCAGGTGAGTCGGACTCGGAAAGTGAGCTAACCTTAGTCTCTATGATGTCGGACTCAATAGACGTGACCTATGAAGATAATCGTCTGGAGCTGCGACTTACGCGGAAGAAGTCGGTGAAGTAGAGTCGTATGCTACTGGACAAGAAGATTGGGCTGGCTCTTGGGGGCGGAGCGGCCCGGGGTATGGCGCATATCGGAGTTCTTAAGGTTCTCCAGGAGTATGACATTCCTATTGCGTGCGTGGCCGGAACCAGTGTCGGAAGCCTGATTGGAGCGGCGTACTGTTCCGGGCTCGATTGGCGCCGGATCCAGGAAATAACCGAGGAGATCAGCTGGGGCGAGCTGGTGCGGCCAAGTCTCTCCGGGAAAGGTCTGCTCAAGACCGAGAAACTTGATTCCTTTCTCCGCCATGCCCTGGGCGAGATAGACTTTGACGACCTGAAAATTCCATTTGCGGCCGTTTGCGTAGATATCGCCACCGCTGAGGAAATTGTGCTTACAGAGGGCTCGGTTGTTGAGGCGGTACGCGCGAGCTCCTCCATTCCTGGAATATTTGAGCCGGTGATCCGTGGCGACCGTGCCCTGGTAGATGGTGGCGTTGGAAACAACCTGCCTTCGGTGACGGCCCGCGCTCTGGGGGCCGATATCGTCATTGCGGTTGACTTGACCCCCGAGGCGTCTAACCGTGAGATGCCCCAGAATCTGATCGATGTCATGTTCCGTACCTTTGCCGCACTCATGTGGAACACCGCTGTTGCAGGGAAGAATGACTGCGATGTGCTCATACAGCCGGATATAGCCGCGTTCAGCTACCACGATCTCTCAAAACGCAATGAGCTCATAGCTGCTGGTGAACAGGCCGCACGCGAAGCTCTTGGGCGGATTGCGCGCAAACGTCGCCTCTTCCCATTTCGTTTGCCTTTTATCGACAACATCTGACATCTTTCGTGCGGCACTTGGATTTGGGCCGCATCTCACCGCGGAAGGTGGAATGCAACCCATTCAGACCCCGTAGCGGCTTGGAAAAACTCTCCAGCGCAGGTATACTCCAGAGTGTGACGGCCTGCTGCCGTTAGTATATGGGAGGCGTGGTGCAGCCAAACAGGTTTGAGGGCGATATACCGGTACCGGACTCGCTTGCCGGACATTTTCTCATTTCCGAGACAGATCTACTGGATCCTAACTTCTTTCGTACCGTTGTACTTATGACCGACCACGGTGCCGCTGGAGCCTTTGGCCTGGTAGTAAACCGTAAGTCAACCGCAGCCTTGAAGGATCTGATACCTGACTTTGAGAATGACCCGGCAGGAGATATTCCGGTGTATGTCGGCGGGCCGGTTGAGCAGCAGTATTTGTTTGTCTTGCATTCCGGTATACCAACCCGGTTCCGGAGCGACCACTCGGTTAGTCCTACTCCGGGCGTAATATTTGAACCACTTACCGAGCCGCTTGTGCACTTCCTCCGCGATGAGTGGCGAGCCATACCTCTGGAAGACCGGCCTAAGATTCACCTCTTTGCCGGGTACAGTGGTTGGGGCCCGTTACAGCTCGAGAGCGAGCTTGAGGCTGGCGCGTGGTATATACACCGGGCAACAGCCGACATTGTGTTTCACACCGACCCGGAGAAGGGTTGGCATGACGCGCTTTCCAAGAAAGGGCCCCTGTACAAGATCATAGCCGAGACAGGCATCCGACCTTCAATGAATTAGTCCGGTCAGTCCGCACCCGCACCGGGTGATTTTTCCAACAGCGCTACCGGAAACG
>PXEI01000042.1 GCA_003564775.1 Spirochaetaceae bacterium | reverse complement strand
TACCTGCAGATGCCAATGAACCGAACGTGCGGGAGTTCAGTGTATCGGACTGGCCAATTTTCCGAGTTGTGTTGTCACACCCAGACGGAGTGCAGGTCATAGATCAAGCTGCCGAGTACCTGCGCGAGGAGCTAGAACGTCTGAACGGGGTGCTTGAGGTAGAGATGGCTGGTAACCCGGAACGTGAGCTCGCGGTTGAGCTTGACCCCTTCCGGATGGCAGCCTACGGGTTTTCCATTAACGATGTCGAGTCGGCAATACAGCGGGAGCACGTGTCTATTCCTGGCGGCCGCCTGCAGAGTAGTGAGAAGAACTACTCACTCGCGGTAACCGGTGAGATTAGTGATCCGGCCGAGTTTGGGCGCATCACGGTTGCGGCTAACGGCGTGCAGGTTCCCTTGAGCGGGCTGGCAGAGGTCGCGTTCAAGAATGCGGACGACGAAACTCTTTCGCGGTACAACGGAAAACCGGCAATAACGCTCAGCATAAAGAAGCGCCTTGGCGCGAACATCCTTGAACTTGCCGACGCTACCCACGCACGATTGGAAGAGCTGCAACCGGACCTTCCGGCTGGCACCGAGTTAACCGTATCGTATGACGAGTCACAGTACATTCGCGACATGATAGAAGATCTTGAGAACAACATGGCAACAGGCTTCGTTCTGGTCTTGTTGGTTACGATCTTCTTCCTTGGTTTGCGGAACTCGTTCTTTGTTTCCATGGCTATTCCTATGTCCATGCTCCTTTCCTTTTTTGTGCTACAGCTTCTGGGTGTGACCCTTAACATGATTGTGCTGTTCAGTCTCATTCTGGCCCTGGGAATGCTGGTGGACAATGGAATTGTGATCGTGGAGAACATCTTCAGGCATGCTGCCATGGGAAAAGACCGAGTGCGCGCCGCGATTGAAGGTACTGGTGAGGTTGCTATGGCGATAGCGGCCAGCACCCTTACCACTATCCTGGCCTTTTTTCCGATCATCTTTATGCCGGGGATTATGGGCGACTTCATGAGTTACCTGCCCATTACCGTGATTGTTGTGTTGAGCTCCTCGCTTTTCGTGGCGCTCGTCATAAACCCGGTGTTCTGTGCCAAGTTCCTGAACGTGAATGAGCGGCAGCGTCGCAAGATGCAGGATGGCAGCGGCACCTTCATCCGGCTGCAGCATCGTTACACCCAACTCCTTGAGAAGGCGACGCGCCACGCTGCCAAGACGGTTCTGAGTGTCACTGTGCTGGTGGCATGTGGGTTCGTGGTATTTGGTCTCATAGGTGCCGATATTCTGTTCTTTCCGGAAATAGACCCTGAGCGGGCCCGCATCCGGGTCGAGGCACCCCATGGAACTCCACTTGAGCAGACCGACCGCATTGTGGCTGAGATTGAGAGTTTTATTCCTGACGTCCCGATGTCGCTGAGCGGATTTGAGGCTGTTGCTGGAAGGGACGGAGGCGACACCGAGAGTCATAGAGGAATGATTGACATCACCTTTGCCCCGTTTGCCGAACGCGATGTTCGTGGTAGTGAAGCGGTACGTAATCTGCAAGAACGACTGCGAGAGGTGACATCGGCCGTGATTCGCGTACAGGAGTCGGATGGGGGGCCACCTACTGGTGACGACGTTTCGTATGAAGTGCGTGGGCCGGACTACGCAACCCTTGGTGAAATTGCCTCACAAATTCGAGCGGTGCTGCAACCGCACGCCCAGCACTTTCGGGAGCTTGACAATGACTTTGAGGAGAGTTTGCCGGAGTATGGCGTTGAGATTGATCGGCAGCGAGCGGCCCATCATGGGCTCAGCACTCAGCAGGTAGCTTCCACCGTCCGTGCCGCGTTCACTGGCTCAACAGTGGGCGCTTTTCGTATAGATGAAGACGAGTACGACATCAATGTGCGATACCGGGCCGATGCGCGTGACTCTTTGCAGATGCTCAGAAACCTCCAGGTTGTCACGCCTGATGCACGACGTATTCCCTTAAGCTCGGTTGCTGAGATTGAGCCTCGCTCTACTGTGAGCGTAATCAAGCGCCGAAACCTTAACCGTGCGGTTAACGTCTGGGCGAACTTTCAACCCGATACCCGAAACCGCGCCCAGATCACCGCCGAGATCGACCGGGATATTGGGGAGCTCCAGCAGTCGCTACCAGATGGATATGCAATTGGCACTGGCGCGGGTTTTGATGTGCGTGACGAGTCGACGAGTTTCCTTGAGCAGGCCTTTCTAGTGGCGCTGTTTCTCATATTCGTGGTGCTCATTGCACAGTTCAACTCACTTGCTGACCCCATGATCATCCTGTACGCGGTATTCTTGTCATTGGGGGGTGTGTTCTGGGGCTTTGCCTTAAGCGGGCAGAACTTCGTGGTGATCATGTCGGGGATCGGCTCCATAGCACTAGCCGGTGTTGCGGTCAACAACTGCATTGTGCTTGTGGACTACACCCATTTGCTGATTCGCGACGGCATGCCGTGGCGTGAGGCGGTGGTCGAGGCAGGGAGAGTACGTCTGCGTCCGGTTGTTCTTACCGCGCTTACTACGGTGCTGGCTCTGGTTCCAATGGCTGTGGGGGTGAGTTTTAGTGTTCATGAGTTCTCGGTGGTGCTGGGTAGTGAGTCGGCGGAGTACTGGAAGGCG
>PXEI01000197.1 GCA_003564775.1 Spirochaetaceae bacterium | reverse complement strand
TGGGATTTGGTAGTATACCAACCATTCCATACCTTGGCGCCGTACCCAAGTGGTAAGGGGGAGGCCTGCAAAACCTTTATTCACCGGTTCGAATCCGGTCGGCGCCTTCCTTCATTTATTTCCCTGTAGTTGAAGAGGTTCTCGTACGACGCGCGGTGCGGCCCTGTGCTCCGCGTGGTCGTCATTTCTTCTCGGATTGGACACACAACTACCGTGGCCTGCCCGCCTTGTGATACCAGTACATTGCGACTAGCATAATTCCGTGCCCAACAAACTCGTGCGGTGGGTTCTCCAGAATTTCATCTACCGGAACCAGTTCAAGGTCGATAATCTCGTTCTCATCGAGATTGCGATCGGCCGCGGCATGTAACCGATAGGGTTCAACAGCAAAGAAGGTAGAGACGGTGTTGGTCATAAAAGCCGGGTTGGGGTTAGTTGCCCCAAGAAACCGGAACGCCCTGGCCCCAAAGCCTGCCTCTTCCGCAAGCTCGCGCGCAGCAGCCGCCTCTGCAGTCTCACCCTCGTCTACCATACCTCCCGGAAACTCCAACGACAGGCAGGCCCCACCATGTCGATACTGTCGCGCCATGAGGAAGCAGTCACGCTCCTGCTCGTCCTTAACCACCGCTATGACGTTTGCCCAGTCCGGCGAGTCGATCAAGGTAAAGGTCTCGGTTCGACCGTCGCCAGCCTCATGGACGACCCGGTCAACGGTGAAGATCTTGCCATCAAGAACGGTGGAGCGATCACGTTCAGCCCAGTAGAGGTGTGTGTCTTTCATATGGGTAAAAGTGTAGCTGCGGATGCCAAGTGACTCAAGTACCGGACGAGACTCTTTACACTACCACAAGACAAGATACAGTATACTCCCTTCAAACCGGTTGACAGAGAGCGTTCCGAACACTCTAAATGGGAGCCATGAAAGCTACACTGCAAGACATTGTCGACCAGGTTCATGAGTCGTATCGCACGATCGGTGGCATTAACCACATAAGTGGTCCAAGCCTGCCGTCACGCAGCGTTGTCGTCGAGATTATGCAGGATTTCGAATCGCTGATTTTCCCTGGCTATCGCGAAGAGGAGTCACTGAATCATGAAAACCTGCGGCTTTCGATATCGGAACGCCTGAGCCGGCTGGCGTGTGAACTCACTACCCAGATCCGGAGCAGTCTGCGGTTCAAGCGGGTGACTGCTGGCGAGGCCGAACCGCCCGAGCCAAGCGCATGGGCCGAGGCCGAGAACCTCACTATGGAGTTGCTTGCTCGCTTACCTGAGATTCGCACCCGCGTCCAGAAGGATGTAGAGGCTGCGTTTGCGGGCGACCCCGCAAGCAAGAGTCATGAAGAAGTGATTCTGGCGTATCCCGGCGTGGAAGCAATCCTTATTCACCGCATTGCTCACGAGTTCTGGGTTGCTGGCGTGCCGCTACTACCCCGAATGATGAGCGAGATAATTCATGGAAAGACCGGCATAGATATACACCCCGGGGCAACCATTGGCGACTACTTCTTTATTGATCACGCCACCGGCGTAGTTATTGGTGAGACTACCGTTATCGGACGTGGGGTCAAGATTTACCAGGGAGTGACCTTAGGGGCTCTGAGCGTGAAAAAGGAAGAAGCGAACAAGAAACGGCATCCGACGATAGAGGACAACGTAACGATCTACGCGGGTGCGACCATACTTGGTGGACGCACCGTTATTGGACGGGGGTCTATTATCGGTGGCAATGTCTGGATAACCAACTCGTTACCGGCCGGGAGCACAATCTACAACCGACCGGCCGACTACATCATGAAGCAACAGGGCAGCGAGGCCCCCGACTGGCAGATCTAGTTCGGGAGCTATGTAGCGCCGGTGCTGCGGCTATCCGCTGACGGTTCGCATTGGATACTCTTCGGAGATGTAACTCTCCTCAAAGCCATCTACCGCTTTGACCCACTCCAGAAACTTCTCGGCCTCGGCCTTGTTTGCGTATGGCCCTACTCGCAACCGGAAGAATGTCGTGTTGTTGTGGTCAATTGAGGTTATGCGGCTGCCGAGGTTCTGCTCCTGCAGGCGAACACGTGCCTGTTCCACCCGATCACGACTTGGTGACGAAATGACCTGTATCCAGTACTCGGTTACACGCACTCGCTGTTCGGCTGGTGCAGCTGGGCGTGCGGGCTCGGCACGTCGTGTTTCTTCCTGTGGTGCTGGTGTTGGTGCCGGTGCTGGCTCTGGAGCTTGCTCGCGAGGTTCCGATTGGGTTGGTCTTGGATCGGCTGGAACACTCGGTCGCGAGTCTTCGCTGGGTCTTGGCCGTCGCTCGCTCGGCAGCTGCGAAACACTGTCGTCTACTCCATAGATGATAATGACATCATCATCCGCAACTCGGGGTTCTTGGCGGAGCAGTTCCACCGAGTCGGGGGCAGTCTCCGGGCTCCGAATAAACTCAATAGGGTCAAAACTGCGCCTGGGGTCCACCGATGAGTCGTGCGTAACGCTCAGCGGATCATCGGCTGCGCGCGGATAAAAAAACGCCATTCCGATACCGACCACGGCCGCAAAGGCCAATGTGACCGAGACAATGATAATTAGAACCTTGTGCTGCTCCATTTCGATCTTCCTTTCCGCGCTTGAGTTCACCCCGCAG
>PXEI01000288.1 GCA_003564775.1 Spirochaetaceae bacterium | reverse complement strand
TGAGTGGAAAAAAGCAGAGGGCGAAATTGTAGAGGAGGGCGAGCCCCTCTTTGAGATGGAGACCGACAAGCTCACCATTGACATTGACGCACCTGCCTCAGGAACTGTCCTGAAAATTGTGCGGGCAGCAGGCGAGGTAGTGCCAATTACTGAGTTGATTGCAGTCATTGGTGATCCCTGTGAGGATATCTCGGCCCTGCTTGCCGAGGCAGGATCTACCGCCCCTTCCAGCCCTCCGGCCGAGTCTGAAGCACCCACACCCGTGCAGGCGCAGTCGTCTGCGTCGCTGCAGGAGCAAGCATCAACAGCCTCCGGCGACGGACGTGTCTTTGCGACGCCACGCGCACGAATGCGTGCCGAGGAGCATGAGGTCGAGATTGACGAGCTCATGGGAAGCGGGCCCGAGGGACTCATCATTGAACGTGACGTGCTCGAGGCGGTCAAGAACGCTCCAAAGGCTAGCTCACTTGCTCGCAAGGTAGCCAAGCAACAGGGGCTCACTCTTGACGGCGTTGCCGGAACTGGGCCCCAGGGGCGCATACTGCGCGACGACGTTTTATCGGTGGCCAGGAACAGCTCCGGTGGCGATGGACTGCCAAGTGACAGGGCGCCCGGTAGTCTTGCAGGGCGAGTCGTGCCAATCTCAGGCATGCGTCGGGTTATCGCGCGGAGAATGCGTGAGAGCCTGGATACCGCCGCACAGGCTGTACACCGGATCGAGGTTGACATGCCCGAGGTCGGACGCATGCGTGCCAAACTGAAGGGTCTTGAGATCAAGGTGTCCTACAACGATGTGATAACCAAGGCGGTTGCGGGAGCGCTGCGGGAGCACCCTCGCATGAACGCCATCATGACCGATGACGAGATTATTGAGTTCAGCGAGATCAACATTGGAATGGCGGTTGCGGTTGAGGAAGGTCTTCTGGTTCCGGTCTTACGATCGGTTGAACGAATGGGACTGAAAGAGATTCATTCCGAGTCTCGCCGTCTGGGCGAGCTTGCACGCGATGGTGGCTTAAGCACCGAGGACATGCAAGGCGGCACCTTTAGTGTTTCCAACCTTGGGATGTACGAGATTGACAGCTTCACTGCCGTCATCAACTCTCCGGAGAGTGGGATTCTCGCGGTCGGCGCGGTCAAGGACCGTATTGTTCCGGTAGATGGTGAGGCGGTAATTCGCCCCATAGCCCAACTGTCTCTGACCTACGATCACCGGATAATTGACGGTGCACCAGCGGCGAGTTTCCTGCGAACCATCAAGACCTTGCTTGAGAATCCATACCTGCTCATTTGAGTAGGACAGAATGAAGAAAAGACGGGAGAAAATATGAAAACCTATGACATTGCGGTGATTCCAGGGGATGGGATCGGGAATGAGGTAATGGTTGAGGGCCTGAAGGTTCTGGATCGAGTAGCCGAGCTTCATGGTGGCATTGCCTTCAAGTACAAACACTACGACTGGGGTTGCGAGTACTATGCGAAAAACGGCGTGATGATGGACGCCGACGGAATGGACAAACTTCGGGACACCGACGCAATTCTCCTTGGCGCAGTTGGGTATCCGGGTGTGCCGGACCACGTGAGCCTGCGCGACTTGCTGCTTCGAATACGGCGAGGCTTTAACCAGTACATCAATCTGCGACCGATCAAGCTTATCACCGAAGAGGACTGCCCTATCCGGGGTAAGAGTGTTGCGGACGTAGACATCGTATTTATACGCGAGAACGTCGAAGGCGAGTATGTAGGAATTGGGGGCCTGGTTGGTGAAGGAACAGAGGAAGAAACGGCAATTCAGACCTCGGTTTTTACTCGCAAGAACACTGAGAAGGTAATGAACTATGCCTTTGATCTGGCGCAGACTCGGACGGCCAAGCGGCGCACCGAAGGCAGGAAGACCTTCGCAAAGGTGAGCAGTGCCACGAAGAGCAATGCGCTCAACTACAGCATGGTGTTTTGGGACAAACTGTTCGCCGAGCGTTCGGCCGCGTACCCGGACATAACTGCTGATCAGTATCATGTAGATGCATTGAGCATGTTCATGATTCAACGCCCGGAGGACTTTGATGTCATTGTAGCCAGCAATCTCTTTGGTGATATCCTCACCGATCTTGGGAGTGTGCTGCAGGGCGGCCTTGGATTTGCTGCGGGTGGCAATATCAATCCTGAGAAGAAGTTTCCGAGCATGTTTGAGCCTGTCCACGGATCGGCGCCGGATATCGCCGGAAAGGGGTTTGCGAATCCAATTGCAATGGTGTGGACCGTTAAGCTCATGCTGGATTTCCTGGGGCATGAAGACCTCGGTGAAAAGGTTTTTGGGGCTATTGAGTCTGTGGTCAAGAATAAGCGTGGCCAGCTCACTGGCGATATGGGTGGTTCGGGTTCTACCAGCGTAGCTGGCGACCTGATTCTTGAGGCTCTTGGAAAGTAGCTCGAGACAGTTGAATTAGCGTAGGCCAAGGCTCCAACCGTTCACCGCTGCCCCCTTACCGGCAGGTGGCCGAGTTGGAGCCTTTTTCGTAGAACAATCGTGATTGACAGCACGGGTTAATGGTGTTACAATTAGACCATGATTACACTGCCAGTATCTGATGGAAGCGAGTACCGCGTGCATCCCAGCAAGATCATTGCGCTGGGTCTGAACTAT
>PXEI01000384.1 GCA_003564775.1 Spirochaetaceae bacterium | reverse complement strand
TTTTTCCTTGGATATCTTGGGCACCTGTTTTCCCTTCAGGTTATTGACGGGCAGTTCCATGCTGCGCAGGCAGTGCTTCTTACCAGGCGGGGAAGCACCCTTCCCGCACCACGGGGTGAAATATTTGATCGCCACGTTGATGAACCAGTTGCTGGCAACCGAACATCCTTCACCATTAAACTGAATCCGGCTCTCGTACCAGCTGGTCAGCACGCTGAACTTTTCTCCAATCTGTCCCACCTGTTGGAGTTACCCGCTTCACGGCTCCATGAACAAGTTCCGGCGGCACGTTACCAGACTCACCAGGAGGTCGATATCCTAACCCGAGCTCCTATGGAGACGGTTGCCCAGTTAGCCGAACGCATACATGAGTTCCCCGGAGTATCGTGGGTCACGACTCCGGTTCGCACCTACCCCGAGTCGGAGTTTATGGCGCATATCGTAGGGCATGTGGGCCAGATAACGGCGCGTGAGCTCCAGGTACTCTACAACGAGGGGTATGATTCGCGGTCGATACTCGGAAAAAGTGGCGTTGAACAACAGTATGATCGGGAACTTCAAGGTATAGATGGCCGGAGACTTCGCACCTTCGATGCTCACGGTCGCTCGGTTGCAGAGAGCGCGGTTGAAGTCGTGCCCCCTGAGCCCGGAAACAACCTGGTACTGACCATTGACCGCCACGTTCAACGCCTCGCGGCGGAAGCGCTAGGAAAACGGTTGGGGTCGGTCGTGGTGCTTAGGCCCAGCACCGGTGAGATCCTTGCAATGGTTTCGTACCCAAGCTTTGACCCAAACGCTCTTTACGGTCGTGAGAGTACCTCGGCACTTTCGCAACTACAAAGCGATACCCGCGCACCCTTTCTCAACCGTGCGCTCCAGAGCAGCTATCCTCCTGCATCGACCTTCAAAATTCTTTTGACCGCCGCAGCCCTGCAGGAACAGGTAATTGGCCCTGACGACATCATCTATGCAGATCCGGTCTATCGCATTGGCAATAGAGAGGTGCGGGAGTGGCGACCGAACGGATTCGGCAGTCTTAACCTAGTCGGGGCGCTTGCAAACTCGTCCAACGTGTTCTTTGCGACCTTGGGTAATGAATACCTTGGGACCGAGCTCCTGCTCTCCTACGCCTCGGAGTTTGGTTTCGGTTCGCTCACCGGTATAGATCTACCAGGTGAACGCAGTGGAGTTGTGCCGAGCCCTGAGTGGAAACGCAACGAGTTCCACAGCGCGTGGGTGCCGGGTGACACCGTGAATGTTTCAATTGGACAGGGTTTTTTGGATGTGACACCGTTGCAACTCGCAAACATGGTAGCGATTCTGGTCAATGGTGGTCGCCTCTACCGGCCTCATGTCCTGAAGGAAGTCCGCGATGGAGTAAATGGCGCGGTTATTGGCAGGGTAGCACCGGAGGTCATTGCGGAGGTCACCCTCAGCCAGGACACAGTTGCCACAGTGCGTCACGCTATGCGCGAGGTGGTGAGCAGCGGCACCGCCTCGTCGGTTATCACCACGCCGCGTGTAGCAATTGCCGGAAAGACCGGTACTGCTGAGGTCGACACTGCCTCGGAGAACTGGCACTCCTGGTTTGTTGCGTACGGCCCTTACGACGCAGATGACCCGGAAGAGCAGGTGGTTGTTGCGGTTATGGTCGAGGCTACCAATGACTGGGAATGGTGGGCTCCACGAGCAGCCAACCTGATCTTTCACGGAATCTTTGCAGAAATGAGTTATGAAGAAACTCGAGCCGACCTCCAGCAGCGCAGGCTGTTGTGGTAAGCTCGCTCATCTCCAGTAAGAACGGGACACCAGGAAAGGGGACAGGAAAGCATGAGCAATGACACACTTCTTATTGATCTGGAAACCGTCAAGGCGTTGCTTATCAACGCGCAAGCGGACTCACAGCCACGGGCAACCCCACAGACAGATTACATGTTGCTGGACCTACGCGGGGAGGCCGAGTACAAAGATGGACACATCCCAGGTGCCTTCAACTTTCCGGTTAATCTTGTGCAGGATCCAGACTCGGATCGGGGCGCGCTGCTGCCGGTTGAAACCTTGGTTGAGCGCTTCACACAGGCAGGAATAGGAAACGAAGGCCTGCTCATTCTGTACGACGGCAGCGGGCTGGTGCCGTCTGCAAAGGTGCTCTGGGTGCTGGAGCTCCTTGGCCGAAGCAATGTCAGCGTTCTCAACGGAGGCTTCATTGCCTGGACCAAAGCCGGATTAGACACCGAGACAACGCCCCACACAGCAACTCCGGTTCCCTTCATTGCCCACCCAACCGAAACCGTACTGGCTCACAAGCATCAGGTCCTGGAGGCAATAGGTCGAGACGATGTCGCAATTGTCGACGCTCGAACCGCAGACGAGTATGCCGGAGCTCTCCCGACCGCCGCTCGCAACGGCCACATCCCGGGGGCCCGAAACATCAACTGGGAGTCTCATATCAATGACCTCTTTGACCCTACCCTTAAGTCACTAGCGACATTGCGTTCCCTGTATCACAACCAGGGGGTGACTCCGGACAAAGAGGTCATTGTGTACTGTCGTTCCGGTGCACGTTCTTCACACAGCTACTTGGTATTGCGGCTGCTGGGATATGAGCGCGTCCGCAACTACTCCGGCTCGTGGCTTGAGTGGG
>PXEI01000008.1 GCA_003564775.1 Spirochaetaceae bacterium | reverse complement strand
ATCGAGGTATTGCTGCGAGTGATGTCCATGAGAATATCCGTAGGATCCTCAATAATCTCAGGCAGGGCTTCTCGAGCGGCAGCACGCACCCCACTTTGAGTGGAGTACCAGCCGTTAGCCGCAAAAAAGACCGGCTCAAATCCCACCGGCTCACGCATTCGCTCAAGCGCTCTTACACTGCTCAGTGCCACCGCCTCAATCTCTCGACGTTCGGTCAGCGGGCTCACCTGAAGATTCATGTTCCTCAGCAAAAGCGCCAGCCTTCCTGCGTATTGAGTCGCCTCAATCCGTCCCAATGTGCGCACCGCCTCGCTCATGACGTTTACCTGCGGGTTAATCTCCAGCATGTTCCACACCGCGTCGGCAGACTCGACGACCCTCTGTTGTCCCAGTTGACGCAGCGTGAGAACGATCAGCTGATTCGCCGCAAACCGCTCAGTTGTTTCCTGAATATTCTCATATCCGCGGAGCTGTTCCTCAAGCGCTTCCAGATACACCGGGCCAAGGTCGCGCGAGTCGAGTTCCACCATGTTCAACATGATCTGATATCGATGTTGGTTTGTGGAGGCGTTCTGGTAGAGTCGAGACCACATAGACGCTACTTCGTTGGCGTGAAGACTCGTTCCCGCAGGCGCAATCAACAGGCTCAGTACCAGCATGGCCCACAGGGCATGCTTCTTGATTATTTCTACTCTCATGAACATTTACTCCTGCACCTCACGCGTAGCGAACTCACGCTCGATGCGTTCCCGAAGATTCCCAGCACCGTCGAAATGGCTCTCTCCAACGATATTTCCAGCTTGATCATACTCGTAACTAACTGAACGTTGTACCGCACCGGTGCCTCGCCGTACTGTTTCGCGTACCAGGGTGTCCCCCTCGTACTCGTACTGAACATATCCAAGGCGCCTGTCACGAGCGTCAAACTGGGTCCTCCGGACTGGGCGTCCCTCTCCGTCATACTCAACAATAAAATACTCTTCAAGGTTGCCCGCAGGACTCAGACTGTCGATGCGAGTGAGCCGATTGTTGTCATAGCTGTATGCAGTTGATCCCATAAGTCCAGCGAAACTGCTGAACACTTGCCAGCTCGTGCGTCGACCGTCGGCGTCATACCCGTAGGTAGAACGGGTCTGGAACTCTTCGGCGGCATCAAGCTGCTCTTCCATCATCACATTCCCCTGGGCATCGTACTGATATCGCCGAATAGCGCTGAGTTGATTCTCCTGGTCGTAGAGACGTTCCTCGACTGGCCTTCCGTCATGGAGCTCATACCGGCGCGCCTGAATGAGACGGCCGTTGGCGGTAAAGCGCAGGTCTTCAAGAAGCCCGGTGCCTGTTGGCTCATAGCTGAGTTCACGGTAAGCGTCAAGCCGACCATCACCAAGGAACGAACGTTCGCGAGTGAGCAGATACTCGGTACGGAAGCTGGGTTCCGGCTCAGGGGCAAGCTCCGGCTCGGGGTCTTCTGGAACGGCTGCGACCGAGTCCGGCGCTTCATCAACCGCCGGAACTGTGGCGCATCCGAACATCAGTACAGAGAACAAGAGAACAAGCACCATGCTCATGAGAAATGGGCTTTGTCGAAGAGATTGAAGACCTGAGCGGTACGATTTCATTCCGTACTCCTGTATGGTTTTTGGTAGTTCAGCATGTGAATCGATATTGGAACATTGTTGCCTATTATGTTATGTGTGGGATCTTGATCGCTGGTGGTAGCTCAACACCCTACCTCAGCATAGTATCGCAGCTTATGCTCCGAGACAAGTATCTCACGGAAAAACGTCTCTGGGCGAGTCGGACACGATAGTAACACCCAGCAGCGTAACGTAGCGCAATCTCGCACAGTGAACATGTTTCAGCCGTTAGACAAGAAGGAGGAACTAAGATGGGATTCTATTTGAGAAAGTCTCAGCGGATTGGGCCTTTTCGCATTAACCTTTCAAAGTCCGGCATTGGTGTTTCGACCGGAGTGAAGGGGCTTCGAGTTAGCCAGGGCCCCCGGGGAGCCATGGTACACATGGGCCGCCACGGTCTGTACTACCGCAAGACCCTCGGGAAACCGGCAACACCCAGACGGGGAAGATCGGGGCAACTACATCGCTCTTTCTCAGAATCTCAGCCGGAACAAGGACTGAGTCCGATTGACAGCGTGTCAGCTGAGTTCATTGTCGACACCGATTCACGCGCCATTATCGACCTGATACGTAGCACCCGTGAGAAGACTCGCTTGGTCTGGTTTGCGCCACTTCCGCTCCTTGCCGGACTGATTTTCCCTGCTTCTCTTGTCGGCCTTGTACCTATCTCAGCCCTGTTCGCGGTTGTGTTTGCAATCATGGACCGACACAGACGCACCGCCAGTATCGCTTACGATATCAGCAATGAACTGGAAACCACCTTGCAGGAGTTCTACGACGCCTTCGACACGGTGTTCTCATCCAAAGCCGTGTGGAATGTACCTGGGGAGAAAGATCGCCCCGACCAGAAGAACTCCGCAGGGTCACCTGGAGCGGGTACGCTTGAACCTGTTCGAATCAGTTGGGGGCAACCAAAAGGGCTAAAAACAAACGTGCGCGTGCCGTCCTTGCCGGTAGGGCGCCAAGTCCTCCATTTTTTGCCCGACATGGTGTTGGTTGACGAGAAATCTCGTGTCGGT
>PXEI01000044.1 GCA_003564775.1 Spirochaetaceae bacterium | reverse complement strand
TATTGACCTCAGCAAGGACCGCATGGCTCTCCAGCGCCTCAAGGAGGCTGCTGAGAAGGCCAAGAAAGAGCTTTCCAGCACCCAGAGCACCGATATCAATCTGCCGTTCATTACAGCTGACTCCAGTGGGCCTAAACACATGCAGTACAGCCTAAGTCGCTCCAAGTTTGAACAAATGGTTGGTGACCTGGTTGAGAAGACAAAGGATCCGTGCCGACAGGCCTTGAAAGATGCTGGCGTGAAAGCGGCAGACATTAATGAAGTAATCCTGGTGGGTGGTTCAACACGAATGCCAGCTGTACAGAAGCTGGTAAAAGAGCTTTTTGAGCGTGAGCCTCACAAAGGTGTTAACCCAGACGAGGTAGTTGCCGTTGGTGCTTCAATTCAAGGTGGTATTCTTGGCGGCGACGTGAAAGACGTACTCCTCCTTGATGTTACCCCGCTGTCCTTGGGTATTGAAACCCTTGGCGGAGTATTCACCAAGCTCATTGAGCGAAACACAACCATACCAACCCGAAAAAGTCAGATTTTCAGCACTGCGGCGGACAATCAGAACGCGGTGTCTATACATGTACTGCAGGGCGAACGTGAGATGGCTGGACAGAACCGGACATTGGGCCGGTTTGACCTCGTTGGGATTCCACCGGCACCGCGCGGTGTTCCGCAGATCGAGGTCGCCTTTGACATTGATGCCAACGGTATTGTCCATGTATCCGCCAAGGATCTTGGCACCGGCAAGGAACAGAAGATCCGCATTGAGTCTTCTTCCGGTTTGTCAGAAGACGAGATCAACAAGATGGTGAAAGATGCCGAGTTGCACGCCGAGGAAGACCGAAAGGCCAAGGAAGGGGTTGAGGTACGCAACGAGGCCGACAGTCTGGTCTACTCAACCGAGAAGTCCCTGAACGATTTCGGAGACAAGATCTCTGAAGAGGACAAGGAAAAGGTGACCGCGGCAATTGCGGCCGTGAAGCAGTCCCTGGAGTCGGGTGACAACGACGACATCAAAGCCAAAACCGAGGAGCTCAAACAAGCAGCCTACAGCCTGGCCGAGGAAGCGTACAAAGCACAGACAGCTCAAGGCGAAGGCACCGGGCAAGAAGGCGGTACCGAGTCTGGCTCCAGCGCATCCGGCTCTGGCGGCTCTGGCGGAGATGATAATGTTGAGGACGCTGACTACGAGGTCGTGGACGACGACGACAAGTAAGCTGCCTGAGCGATACTCGGTGAGGCGTGAAGCGGTTTTGGCTTCCGTCTCTGTGCCGAGTTGGAGATGAGTAAAGAATTCAAGCGGACCCACCGGGACGATATCGAGATAGTCCGAGCATCGGCAACGGTGGGTGTTGAGAGCGAAAAAGGGTTCGGTATTGGCGAAACGAGATTACTATGAGGTACTGAGCGTTCCGAAAGGGGCCTCAAAAGAAGAAATAAAGAAAGCGTACCGTAAGGTCGCTGTTGCCAACCACCCAGACCGAAATCCGGGAAACAAGGAAGCCGAGGACCGCTTTAAGGAGGCCACCGAAGCGTACGAGGTGTTGGCCGATGATCAAAAGCGGCAGGCCTACGACCAGTTTGGTTTTGCCGGTGTTGAAGGCATGGGCGGCGGGCCTGGACAAGGCGGATTCAGCGCTGCACGTGATTTTGAGGACATTTTTGGTGATTTTTCTGGAGTATTTGAGTCCTTCTTCGGGGGTGGCGGAGGACAGCGGGGTCGTAGTAGTCGGGGCGGACCGGCGCGCGGTGCCGATCTCCGATACGATCTCTCTGTGTCCTTCAAAGATGCTGTTTTCGGCAAAAAAGTGGACATTACCTATGAACACAAACAGAGTTGTGATTCATGCAAAGGAACTGGGGCGAAAGATGCGTCCGGTGGAAAAAAGACCTGCAACACCTGTGGTGGCGTAGGTCAGGTTCGACGCAGCTCCGGATTTTTCTCAATTGCATCTGTGTGTCCAACCTGTAATGGTGAAGGCTTTGTCATAGAAAACCCTTGCCGTGTATGTAACGGCTCGGGTGTAGTCCGAAAGCAACGCACTCTGAAGGTCACAATACCGGCCGGGATGGACCACGGCAAACGAATTAACCTGAGTGGTCAGGGCGACGCCGGGCCAAATGGCGGCCCTGCTGGTGATCTCTATGTATTCGTTCATGTGGAGCAACACGAGTATTTTGAGCGCGACGGGTACGATGTGTACTGCATGATCCCTATCAGCATTACTCAGGCAGCACTGGGTGCAGAGATCCGTGTACCGACTCTCGACGACAAGCGAATAAAACTCAAGGTTCCATCCGGCACTCAGAATGGAAAGGTACTAAGAATTCGCAATGAAGGGGTGCCACACCTGCACAACGAGAGCAAACGCGGTGACATGTATATTAAGATTAATGTACGGGTTCCTGAGAAGTTATCCTCTAAGGCTAAGAACCTGCTTAAAGAAATTTCTGACCTTGAGGGTGAAGATCTCAATCCGCGACCCGTTTCTCTCTCAGATATTCGCGCCCGGGGCCGGTAAACCCGCGCCCGGGGCCGGTAGCCAACAGCCTCCCTGGACAACACGCCTGGCGCTGAGCTCAAGCACCCGGAGCAAAGCGGTTTTTGAGTGCCGCAAAATAGTCGACAGCGGTCTCCGGTTCCAGGGCGTCATCTAACTCACTCACCTGTACTAGTTCAGAGGGAATCTCATCAATGAACGGCGAGGGACTCGAGCTCACCCTTTCACGCATGACGCGGCGGTAGCGACAGGCCGAGAGGTAGAGTTTGCGCTTTGCCCGCGTCAAGGCGACATAAAAGAGCCGGCGTTCCTCCTCCATCGCATCAGGGTTTTCTTCTACAGATTTGGCGTGGGGAATAATGTTGTCCTCGGCACCTGCAAGAAACACAACCTCGTGTTCCAGTCCCTTAGCTGCGTGAATCGTCATGAGTTGGACCTGCCCATCTCCGGTCTCAGCATCGGGGTCGTCCCTGAGATTGAGACTAATGCGCGAAAGGTAGTCATACAGTGAAGGATCAAGGTTATCAGGGTCTTTTTCGTAGTCCTGAATAGAGGCAATAAACAGGGTAATGTTACGGAACTTCCATTTGGCAATTTGGTCGTTGCGTTGGTACTCAATTACCAAGTACTGCCAGTAGTCGATCTCGTCTACGAGTGCCTCGAGCGTTTTTGCTATACCTTTGCCGGAGAAAAAGCTGGCGCGATAGTCCTCTATGAGCTTGAGAAAACCCTCAAGGTCTGCTTTGGCGCGGGAGCTCAGGGGCGAGTCTTCCGCACTCACCAAGGCCTGCATCGCGATATGGAGCGATGTCTTCTCACGAGCGGTTTGCTCGTTGAGTACCTCTAGGGTCTTGCGACCGATCCCCCGCCGCGGGGTATTGAGCACCCTCAACAGGCTAATGTCGTCGTCAGGGTTCGCCGCAACCCGCATGTATGCAATGCAGTCCTTAATCTCGCTGCGTGAGAAAAAACTCTGCCCGCCAGATACCTTGTACGGAATTCTCTGTGCCAGAAACTCTTCTTCAATTGCACGTGATAGTGCATTAGTGCGAATAAGTACACCCACGTCATGGTACTTGAGTTTCTCGGTTACCGACAACGACTTAATAGTCCGCGCGATGAAGCGCGCTTCCTCGGTCTCATCCTCGGGAAAGCACAACTCAATAGGTACCGTGGAGCTTTGTCCAGTCCACAGCTCTTTTGCGCGGCGGTTTGTGTTGTGGGCAATCACCTCGTTGGCTGCACGCAGAATAGTGTCGGTTGAGCGGTAGTTCTGTTCCAGCTTTATCTCCAGTCGTTCAGGATAGTGCCGGTCGAACTGAAGAAAGTTCTCGTAATTTGCACCACGCCAGGAGTAGATTGACTGATCATCGTCACCAACAACGCAGACGTTGCGGGACTCCTCGGACAGCATGTGCATGAGATTGTACTGCTCACTTGAAGTGTCCTGAAACTCATCTACCAGAATATATCGATACTGTTCTCGCACTTCAGCAAGAACATCGGGACACTCGGTCAGTATTCTCTGGGGCAAGACTATGAGGTCGTCAAAGTCCACAGCGTTGTAGAGCTTGAGGTGTTCCTGGTGCTCACGGTAAAGCTCCACTAAGTCGGCATAGTCCTCATTCAGTCGGGCTCGCCCGGTCTTAACCTTGCTAAAGAGCCCCAAAGTGAAGTTCAGATCAAGTCGGTCAAGCGGGAACTTAATCTCGCGGGCCGTCTCTTTGAGTAAAGAAATTTGATCTTGTTGGTCGTAAATGCTGAAGTTCTCGCGGAACCCGATCCTGGTGATATACTTCTTGAGCATTCGGACGCCAAAGGCGTGGAAGGTCGATATAGTAAGTCGCGCGAGTTTCTCGCCTGTCAGCTCGCGAATACGTTGCTGCATCTCGCGCGAGGCCTTGTTGGTGAAGGTCAGGGCCAGTATGGCGCTCTGCGGCACACCAGAGCGCAGCATATGGGCAATGCGGAAGGTTATTACGCGGGTCTTGCCGGACCCCGCTCCTGCTATGATGAGCACCGGCCCTTCAGTATGGGTAACGGCGCGTGCTTGTTCTGGATTGAGTTCATCTATGTAGCTCATGGTGTTAGGCCTTATACCACAGGCATCCAGCTCTTGCAACGCTGCTGCCTGAATGAATAGGTGCTCATGCTCCTTGCTGAGTAGCATGCTCTATGCTGAGTAGTATCTATGCCCAGGGGCGGCATATCCTTGCGGTTCATTCCTCTCCAGCGTGCTTCTGGAGACGAGCGGCGAAAAGTGGGCCATGCCCTGCGGCGCGATCCGGCAGTACAATGCAGCCGTACTGGCTTGGCTCGGAGCCGCTGAGTTCCGGTGGCGACAGGCCCTTGAACTCGTCGCCGCGCCGTTGGAGAGCTTTGGCAATGACTCCGTCGTTCTCGAGTGGGGAAAGAGCGCAGGTGAGATAGAGAACTACCCCGCCTGGGCGCACGGCTGTAAGTGCAGCCGCCAACATTGCATAGGCGTCAAGTGCCAGGCGCACGCTTCTTTTGGGGCTCCAGTCACGTAGAGTTTTTGGCTCCTGTATAAGATGCCGCTCCGAAGAACACGGCGTGTCAAGCAGGATAACGTCGTACACGTTCTGCTCGTGCAGCCCCCACTTTCGGGCATCATGTGACGTAACCCTGATTGGCGAACGCGACCAACTTGGAACTGAGTCGCTGAGCACTCGTTGTAGTCGGGCGCGGCGTGACGCGGAGCGTTCGTTGAGGGTGAGATTAATGCTTTCGTTGGGACTGGTGTTCAGAAAGCTCTGCAGCAGAGCCACCGCCTTACCGCCCGGTGCTGCGCACATATCAAGCACCTGCATACCCGGCCGGATTTCTAACGAAGCTGCCGCTTCAGCCGACGCAGGGTCCAGATAGTAACTCTTGCACAAGGGCGAACCGAGTTCCGTGTAAACGCTGTCCTGTTGCAGTGCCCGGAACAGGTCGTACCAACGTTCGCCAAAGATCTGCGCGTAGTGGTGCTCAAAACCCTCCGGACCTTTGCTTTGAACAGCAGGGGGCCGTGTGGATCTTGGTGTCGCCTTTTGGTTGGGTGATGGTGTTTGTTGACTTTCAATATACGACGGTGTAGTGTCATTTTGTGAGTATTCAATCTGTGATTTTTGATCTTGATGGGACATTGCTGGACACTATAGCAGATATTGGTGCCGCTATGAACACCGCACTTGCACATGCTGGACTACCCCTGCACCCAACCGAAGCTTATCGGGGAATGGTT
Organism: Spirochaetaceae bacterium; assembly: GCA_003564775.1. Classification (GTDB taxonomy): domain Bacteria; phylum Spirochaetota; class Spirochaetia; order DSM-27196; family SLAA01; genus SLAA01. The sequence continues at coordinate 6,203 of PXEI01000044.1, read as the reverse complement.
GGATGGGGGCTACGCAGACTTGCTGAGGCGGCTGTCCCGGTGGACTATGCCGATTATGCCGGTGATGGAGACATGGACGGCATCTATGAAGATCTCGTAGCCGCGTACCAGGCACACGCGGTTGTTGACACCAAACCCTATGATGGGGTGCCGGAGCTTCTCCAGGAGCTGCGTGAGAACGGGTGCGCATTGGGAGTGCTGTCTAACAAAAGCCACGACCTTGTCGTCCGTATTGTTGAGTTGTGTCTTCCGCCGGAGAGTTTTCACGAGGTGAGGGGAGTAGGGCCAGATACACCGCACAAACCAGACCCCACCGGAGTGCGTGATGTCCTGCGAGTTCTTGGCTCTCAACCTGAGGAAACGCTTTTTGTTGGTGATTCAGCCTTGGATATGAAAACCGCGTTAGCGGTGGGCGCAGTACCGGTAGGAGTCAGCTGGGGCTTCCGTCCGGTTGCGGAACTCAAAGACGCCGGAGCGGTGTTCATTATTGACAACCCGCATGAGATCAATGAGATTATAGCTTCCAAGAATTCATAGTTCTTGTAGATTGGTTCCGGCCATACACGAAAACCCGGGCAGTCGAGGGCGACAGAGACCCATATACATCATCCATATGAGCTAAGGAGACGGATCAGGTGGACATTGAGAGTATCAAGACCAAAGCTAACAACTACATTCAGGTAGAGAGTGAGGAGCCTTTCAGGTCGGAGGTGCAGAATCTTTTACGTGATGAAAACTGGACGGAACTCTCGGATCGTTTCTATACCGAAATTGAGTTTGGCACAGGGGGGCTGCGTGGTGTAATCGGCGGGGGCTTTAACCGCATCAATCCCTATATCGTACGCCGTGCAAGCGCCGGAATGGCTGCATATATGGTGGAGGTCGGGAACGCAGACTCGGTTGTTATAGCTCATGATTCACGACGTTACTCTAAAGAGTTTGCCCTCAACACGGCGTTGGTCTTTGCTGCCTACGGCATCAAGGCCTTCCTGTTCTCCGAGCTACGTCCTACACCTGAGCTTTCGTTTGCCATCCGTGAGTTAGGCGCATCCGGTGGAGTAGTTGTTACCGCAAGTCACAATCCACCCGACTATAACGGGTATAAGGTCTACTGGAACGACGGGGCTCAGGTGGTAGCGCCACACGATACAGCTATTATTCATAAGGTGCTGGAGATACAGGGTGCTCCTAAGGCTATGAGTTTAGCCGATGCGAAATCGGCTGGACTGCTGGAGTACATAGACGAGGATATAGACGCCAAGTTCGTAGAGATGGTCAAAAGCAATGTCGTGCGACCTGATTTGCTGCGGGAGTATGGAGCTGCTGCAAAGGTTGTTTATACTCCACTGCATGGAACCGGTGCGTATCTTGTCGAGCGAGCGCTTGGTGAGTTCAATGTGCAGGTATCAACAGTACCGGAACAACGTGAACCGGACGGTGAGTTCCCTACGGTGACCTCACCAAATCCAGAGGAAGGTGCAGCTCTTGAAATGGCCATTGCACAGGGGCGCAGAGAGCAGGCAGCGATTGTAATTGGAACAGATCCCGACGCAGACCGAATTGGAATTGCGGTTCCGGACGCAGGTGACTTTCGTCTTGTTACCGGTAATCAGTTAGGAGCGTTGCTTGTTGACTATGTGTTTTCCTCTCGCGCCGAGCTTGGTACCTTACCGCCGCGGCCAGCCTTTATCAAAACCATTGTCACAACTGAACTTCAGCGCCGGATTGCTGAGCATTTGGGTGCAGAGTGTTACGATACTCTCACTGGATTTAAACACATTGCAGGCCTCATCCGTGACTTTGAGCAGCAGGAGGAAGGGCCAAACTACGTGATTGGTGGTGAGGAGAGCTACGGCTACATGATTGGAACGGCTGTCCGCGACAAAGACGCAGTCACCGCTACGGTCTTGGCGGTGGAGATGGCTCTGTACCATGTGTCACAGGGAAAAAGTGTGTTGCAGCGCCTTGAAGAACTCTATATTGAACACGGTTACTTTCAAGAGGAGACAATATCGGAATACTTCTCCGGTCGCCAGGGACAGGAGATCATGCAGGGGATGATGAAAACTCTGCGTGAGGATCCACCCAAAGTGTTCGGTGAGTTGACCGTGAAAAAGGTTAAAGACTATCAAAATGGAACAAGCTTTGATTGGGCATCCGGACGCACGAGCAGCGATATAGATTTACCAAGGTCCAACGTCCTCCAGTATTATCTGGAGGATGGCTCTATCGTGAGTGCCCGCCCTTCAGGTACCGAACCCAAGATTAAGTTCTATGCGTCGTGCTGTGACGACGATGAACTACCCCTTCCTGAGGCCAAGGAACGTGTAGCCGAGAAACTGGATATGGTTCGCGAAGAAATCCGTGGCTGGATCCAGAAGGCTAAGGAGAATGCTGGGGAGTGAGTACGAACATACCTGAGGAGTTGAATCATGGACCTTGATGCATCGGTAGACACCTTACTTTTCACGGCATTTGATTTCGAGACGACTGGGCTCTATTCTGCGAGTGACCGAGTATGTGAAATAGGGGCGGTACAGTTTAGGGGTGCCGCCGTCACCGCGGAGTTTAGTGAACTTGTGAATCCAGGGGTTCCAATTCCGCCTGATGCAGGCGCTGTGAGTGGAATCAGCGACATTATGGTAGCCGACAAACCCCCAATAGCGCAGATGTTGCCAGTGTTCATGGAGTTTATTGGTGACAGCATACTTGTCGCTCATAATGCGGAGTTTGATGTAGGCTTTCTTCGGGCTGCTTTGCATCGTGAAGGTTTGTCCGACGTGGCTAACAGCATAATCGACACCCAGATCCTGGCACAAAAGGCATTTCCTCGCCGGAGAAGCTACAGCCTTCAGAATCTCGCAGAAGAGCTGAACATTCCCCCAGGTGCGGCGCACAGAGCATTTGATGATGCTGTTGTGTGTATGCGGTTGTTTCGTGAGTGCGTCAACGCGCTAAGCTTTATGGGTGACCTGAGCTTGCGTGAGGTGCTCACGTAGCTCCGGTACGGTTCTCCGGTACGGTTGCTACTTGATCTTTCCAAGTAGCTTCAGCATGTAGAGTTCCAAATAACGCTCCAGGTCCTTCTTCCGCCGGATTTCCGAGAACGCGTCGTTCTGTGAGAGACGCCGCGCAAGATCGCGAATGCGGTTTGCATCTGGGGGAATCATACGGAAACCCACCTTCATGCGGCGCAGGAAATCCCGAGTGAGCGAGTTCACGTCTTCAATGAGATTGCGCTTGGCACGCTCGTCCAGGAGCGGGTTCCAGCGGTCGGCCAACTCGTGCAAAGTTTCATCAATATTTCTATTCGTGCCCAGAAACTCTTTCTCAAGTCGCTTGATTGCTTTTTGGAACTCTGCTGACTGTGCCTTGGACCTGGATCCGGCGTTTTGACTATCTGTGCGGGCGGATTGTGAATCAGCGGCGCCGTCGTCTACAACCATCTTTTTGGTGGTGCGTTTGTTGAGGTCGTTTAGGTCGGGAAGTTCCTCGGAGCTATCGTCCGAGCGCGCCGAAGCTCCTTTTGGCGAGCGCCTACGGGGTTCGCCAAGGAAGAGGCTGCGTAGAAATCGCACAACAGCATTTAAGCCAGGGGTGACCATCCAGAACGGTAGCACCAGGCGTGCATCGTTGTAGAGTTCCTCGCGACTGAGTCCGAGAATTTCTACGGTGCTCTGTAGTTTTGCAGTCTTAGGATGGAACAGTGCATTATACTGCTCCTGCATCGCTGCATTGAACTCAGTGTGTTTACTGCAGGAAAGAAGAAGTCCTTCATCAAGTAAGGCCAGAATGAGTGGAAAGTTCTCTGCCATCATTGCGTTCACACTTTTGGCAAAAGCTTCGTCGGAGACCATGGCCTTTACCTTCTTGTCGTCGCGCATATAGATGGACCACTGGTCGATGTAGTGTTTGCGTAGCTCCATGCCCGCGGTGAAGACACCGTCAACCGCGACCCGAATCACGTTTTCTGTCGAGATGTAGTACTGTCTATCGTTTGCCGTATTGACGCGTACCAGCTTACCCAACTCTCCCGACTCGCCACGCAACAGTCCGGCAAGGTGTTTCGTGATGTCATCACGGGAGAGGTTCCTGCTTAACGGCACGCCACGGGAGTCTGTAAACGCCATGACATCACTAATGCTGTGTGCATAGGGGGAAGCTCGCAGCGACTGCTCCAGGCGACGGATAGCGGTGTCAATTTCCTGCGTCTTCTGCGCTCTACCTTTATAAAAGACGGTGAGATAACTCAATATGAATGCAGCCTGGGTAAATGCGTCTTCCTCTGCAAGTCGGTCCTTCTTGCTGGAATAGTCCTTGATAATGATTCCGGCAAACTGGGACCAAAAATGGAAGGTGAAATCGGTAGGCTCAAGAATGCCTGACAGTACCTGGGCGGGTGTTGTTAACACGGCGGAGATCATGTCGCGCACCGAGGCGTCTCGATGAGGAAAGACCGCCTGGAGTTTGCTGCGCATATAGCCCGCGTTTCGTTCGCTGCGCAGATAACTGCGAATTCGTTGCATCGTAAGATCGGGAAGTGAACGATTCATGATCTGGGATGTGATGATGCAGCTCGGCAGTTGGTGGGGAAAGATCAGGCGAAGCAGCTGATCCTCTTCGGCCGTGGCACATTGTTCGAGCCACATGATGAAGTCTGTGCCCATGTCCACGATCTGAATGAGCTCAGCTGGCGGCGTTATATGGACAGTATCTTCGTTTGGAAAAGGCAGCTCCGGGCGCTGTTCAAGCTTGCGATACTGCGCCGCAACGGCATCAAAGTAGTAGCCCGGGTAGTATACTTTGCCGATAGCCTCACCGTCATAGTTCAAACTACACTTACCACGTTCACTGAGTGTATAAAGGTGTGCTTTCACGGTTTCATCGGTATATGTGATCAGGTCCTCGAGTTCCGGTTGTTGATCTACGTAGCGCGTTGCATACTTCTTTGCAAACGAGAAAAGCGCGGACGCGGGAATGTGTGGTGTCTCGGCTCTTCGCGAGTATACCGACAGAATTCGCAATAGGTGCTCGGATGTCGACATTTCTCCTCCACAGATATCATACTATATCGTGTAAGCAACTGCCTGAAAAGGTTCATCGTTACCCGGCCTGACATGCACTTCGTGTTTTATTGACAGATGCAAAACTACAGATGTACTATCTCGATATGCGCCACGCAAGAAACACATTTGGGATCATTTGCTTCGTTGGTCTTATGCTTTGGATCGGATCCTGTGCAACACCTGAGCCAACATCGCCCCCCGAAAGTGAGCAACCGGATACTGAACTCCCTGATGATGCGCGCCCCGAGGCACCGGCGGAACCCGAGCCGCACGAGGAAGCAACGAACGGGTCTCAGGAAGCTCCAGCAACCAACGACGAGTTGGCTGATGAAGATATCTATATCGAAACTGAGGACTTCGTAATCTCCGCCGAGATGTATGAGACTACATTCAACGAGGTTGAGGCATTTATAGCGGAGTTGAACGAGATAATAGCGGACCGTGATTTTGAGCAATGGAAGGCCTACTTAACCGAGGAGTATCTTCAGATACACTCGGACCCTGCGGTATTGCGTGAGCGATCAGAAAGTCCTGTCTTGCGTCGGAATAATATTGAACTCAGAAGCATTGAAGACTATTTTTCATGGGTAGTGGTGCCGAGCCGAGCAAACGCTCGTCTTGATGATCTAGACTTCATTGGCACCGATAAAGTTGAAGCAATTATGCGCGTTCGTGATCAAGGCGTTATTCTCTACCAATTAAAAAGAGTGAATGATCGCTGGAAAATTGATGTGTTTTAGTCTATGCTTCAATAAGAGTATGTGGAAGAGGAGTTATACTATGGGGAAGCTCGTAACCATTTCGGTGAGCCTTTTACTCATTTTTGGGGCAGCATCACTCTGGGCGCAAGAGCGAGAGTCAGATGACGTCTCGGCACGAACCATTGAGGAACTGTATCTAGAACAAGCTATTGACCAGCAAATCATTCGAGGTCAGGCACGCAGCAACACCCGTGAAGCAAAGTTTCTCGCCATACAAGGCGTACGAGCAATGGTTCAACGTGGTGAGATCTCTCCCGATAATGCGGAAATGATTCGAGTAGTGGAAGGGCTTGCGACCGAAGGCATTGGGCGTCAGGTTCGTAGCAACGGCGCGATCACCAATGACTTCCCCGATGTTCGACGCGAAGCGGTTAGC
>PXEI01000368.1 GCA_003564775.1 Spirochaetaceae bacterium | reverse complement strand
TGGCTGAACGATCAAGTCGGAACTCGGTGGTGAGATCCTCAAATAGCATCTCCCCAAGAAATTTCGAAGATTTGGCAACGAGCGCTTGTTGACGAAATACCGAGTCGTAGTCTTCGTAGTAATTTGCATGACCATATCCACGAACCGCCTGTCCGTATGGGATGAGCGGTGGCTGTAGCCCAAAGTTGCTCGGCATGCGATCAAGACTGCCTTCGATAGTCGGTATCGTGCCAACAGTATCAAATAAGGCATAATGTCTCCTGTACAGCTCTTGCCCAATTTCGCGTGTTGGAGGTGGTGTGTACTCCAAAACCGTTTCGAGGTACACACGGCCGCTTTCGTACATGCTGTCGATCAATAGTGCGTCGTTATATGCTTCAGTAGCGGGTTCAATAAAAAATATATCAAGGAAAAGTGAGGATTCTCGGCGATTCGGGTCTGAAATCCGAGAAAAAGAGTTCACAAGATCGGCGTGTACCGCACGTGGAAAGGGCCATTGACCAAGCTCATTTAGCGTCTGGAAGTCAACTCCAACGATAACTATATCTTGCGACAAGCGAGGGTTTCGCTCTACCTCGACGACTCCTTCCTGAATGGCCTCAGGCCGGTAAGGATTTTTGAGACGGAAATGCATGTCGAGCATGGTGAGTTCTAGCCGCTCGGGAATGGCGGTAAAAATGCTGAGCAGTACCAGGAAAGCAGCTACCGCTATGCCTATAAGCACCCCGGTTTTCTTTCCAAGTGAGGCGGAAAACTTGATCTTTTTCATGTCGGCACTCCGGAACAAGGTTTGCCGATACGGGCGAGCAGCTCTTAGTGGTCCAAGAGCGCCCGCGTTTTTCCGCCCGGCCGACAACCCGCCGAACCGCATTCGCGGCTCGGCAGCTCGCACTCCATCGCTACTGCGACTCGAAGTAAATTATACGGTTTCGCGCCAGGTTTGTCCAAGCCGCGCCGGAGTAATCCTGCACTAATTGGTCGTAGTAACTGCGAGCAGCGTCCTGATCGTTGCGTTCCTCGGCGAGTCGCCCGAGCGCAAATAGCGCACGAGGTGTTTCGGGCGCCTCGTGGCCGTGATCACCCACAACTCTTTGATAGGCCTCGGCGGCAGCGTCCTGATCTCCGGTCTCCTCGAAAGCGAGTGCCGCAAGCAGGAGGGCTCGTGAGGCAAGATGTGAGCGTGGACTGCTCTGGGCAAGGCTGAGGAAGTCTTCGGCGGCGGCGTGATAGTCGCCGCGATCCCAGGCCAGTTCGGCCGAGACGAAAGCCGCACGCGCAGCAGCGTAGGTTCCTGCATAGTCGCTGCGTATTTCGCCAAGAATCGAGCGAAGTTCGCTGAGTACTTCCTCTTGAGCCGTATCCTCGGCTGCCTGAAGTTCCTCATAAAGCAGAAGGCCCTGCTCCAGTTTCTGAAGGGCTTGCTCGGCCCTGCGTGAGTTGTACTCAAAAAAGCCAAAGAGTCCTGCGCTACCGACCACAAGAACAGTCAAGAGTATGGCTAATGTGCGTCTGTTTCGCTGAAGGAATGCTACAAGCTTTTCGGCAAAGCCTGATTTTTGTTCTGTACCGGCTGTCATGCGGTGGTGCTCCTTGTTGTATGATCTTGAAAAGCCAAGGTCGTTCTACATCGATCTTCGTCTTACACGTCAATAGTGCCATATTTTTGGAGACGGCAAAAGCCGCCCTTAACGGCGTATATCAAGTTCCTTCATAAGTCGTGATAAATAGGTGCGCTGTATACCAAGCGCTTTAGCCGTTTCGGTCTGGTGCCACCCGTGCTGTTCCAGAGCGTTATGGAGGTAGTTGCGCTTGAACAAGTTGAGGGAGTCTTTGAGTGTTTTGCCGTGATAGCGCTCCTCCGCACCCGCCTCAGCATCGCTGAGCATAAGGTGTTGGGGTTGGATATAGTCGTCACGGCAGATCACGACCGCTCGTTCGACAACGTTTTCCAGCTCGCGGACGTTTCCTGGCCATGAATAGGCTAAAAGGCTTTCCATAGCCTCGTCTGTGAACCCCCGCAGTTGTTTTTTCGTTTCACCGTTGAGCTGCTTGAGAAAAAACTCCGCCAAGGCCGGAATATCTTCCGGTCGGCGCCGCAGTGGCGGAACTACAATGGGAAGAACGTTCAAACGATAGTAGAGGTCACTTCGGAAGCTACCGTTCTGTACCGCCTTTTCAATGTCTCGGTTGGTGGCCGCAATAATTCGCACGTCAACCGTGATCTGCTCACTGGATCCCACCCGTTCAAAACTCCGTTGTTGCAAAACCCTGAGCATTTTTGCCTGCAATTTGAGGGGGAACTCACCTATTTCATCAAGAAAGATGGTACCACCATGTGCAAGCTCAAACCGGCCTTGACGGTCTGCGTGGGCGTCGGTAAAGGCTCCCTTCACATGACCAAAAAGCTCACTCTCAAGCAGAGACTCAGGCAGAGCTGCACAGTTGACTCGAACGAGCGGTCCCGCAGAACGGTGACTATGACGGTGAATATGCTCGGCAAACAACTCTTTGCCCACCCCGCTTTCACCCATGATCAGTACAGATGAGTCAGTCCCGGCGACGCGCTTGGCCAGCTCGAGCTTTTCTGTCATTGCGGGACTGCGATATACCAGCCGGTGGTATCCCTGATCGGCATTCACTTGGTCCTGAAGTCGCGAAATCTCCTCTCGAG
>PXEI01000188.1 GCA_003564775.1 Spirochaetaceae bacterium | reverse complement strand
TGTACAGTTTCTGGATCGGGGCAGCCTTGGTCAACAGGAACTCCACCGTGCAACAACGGTGCCAGGACGGAAACAGGAATTGGCGCATGACGGTTCCGGCGCACAAAAGGGTGATGATGAAGACGCTCAAGCAGGTTTTCCAGCTCCCGGACATTCCCGGGAAAGGGGTGGCGCAGCAGCACCTCCTCAGCAGAGGCCTCAAATACCAGTGGTGAGATACCGCGTCGCGCCGTTACGTGTTGCAAAATTGGCAGAATGTCCTCCGGCCGTTCTCGCAACGGGGGAATATGAATGTTGAGCACATTCAGCCGGTAGATCATGTCTGCGCGCAGTCCGCTTGGCAGCTCGTCTTCCTCCGCTGTTACTGAAATGCGTGAGTTGACCGCCGAGATCACCCGTACATTGACCCTTTGCTGTTTCTCCGCACCAACAGGATAAAAGGTGCCGAACTGCAGCACACGCAGCATCTTGGGCTGTACCGCAAGGGGCAGGTCACCAACCTCATCAAGGAACAGCGTACCGCCGTCCGCCACCCGCAGAAGCCCCTGCTTGGAACGCGTGGCACCGGTGAAGGAGCCGGCAACATGGCCAAAGAGCTCACTCTCCACCAGGTGCTCACTGAAGGCCGCACAGTTGATAGGGATAAAGGAGGCGCTTGAACGGCCCGAGAGCGCATGCACAGCGTGGGCAATAAGCTCCTTGCCGGTACCGGTCTCCCCGGAGATCAGCAGCGGGCTGTCGGACTCTGCGTAGGAGCGAGCGGCGGCCTTGATCTTCTCAACGGCGCTACTCTTCCCGGCAAAAGCGTTGAGCGGGTCATCTTGTCTGTGAGTCTGCTGTGATCCGTACATACACCACTTTTTGATTGCCCAGGCCGCACACCCACATACGTGGTATGTTGCGCCTTTTTTATACTATGCATAGATTCTATATTACGCAAGGTTTAATTCGAGTGTTCTGGAGAAGAATGATTGTTTCAGCCGATAGTCTTCGTGTGAATCTTGCTGCGGAGTACCGGCTGTACCGCAGGGTATGCGGTACAGCCGGTAAATGGTTTACTCTATAGAGGAACGAAACAACACCCGAAAGTCGTAACCATATATGCGGTAGACAATCGATACATCGTCAACATTGTCAAACGCTAAGGGTATGGAAACCTGGGGCTGCGTTTGGTCTTCAAGATCGATATCTCCACCTGGCGTGTCGTCCTGAGCCTCGTAACCCACAGCCATGTACGAGACAATGCGGTCGAAACGTGACAGATCATTGGTGGTCTCGTAGGTGCCTAAGCCAGGATTGTAGACCTGCCACCGAATTTCCAGCTGAGTGGTATCGGATGCCCCGTCACTGAAACGGACACTTGGAACATATACCAGTGCCTGTGTTTGGCCGTTGTCACGATAGATTGGCTCGCTACCGGCAACGTCGTAATACGAAACAGCTTCGCCATTGACCAGAACCTCCCAGAATCCCGGTGTGACCGCCTCCTCTACACCCACACTCTCGTTCAAACCGATGCGAAAAACGGTTCGTGAGTTCAGATACTCATAGATGCCTACTTTGCCTTCGTCGTCACTGACTGCACGGTCTCCATCATTGTGGTCGTCTACCCATTCGTGACCGGTATACTCTTTGTCGTCCGGTAGGCGTATGGCAACGGTACCGTCTGGGTAGATCGAGTCAAATGTGACCGGAGCTGAGGGGTTCACGTAGTCGAAGGTTACGGACAAACCTTTGTACGTATAGTTCGCGGGTTCGGCCCACTCCCCTGAAGCTAAAGGCAGCTCCCAGTTATACACGAGGAGTGGACTCATTTCCGGCGAGTCCGGCCCGGCGTTGACATAAATGTTCTTAACAGTTTTGACCAGATTGTCGGTGCGAGCAATCTCACGGAGCTCGCTCATACTCAGGCCCAACTGGTCTGCATTTTGCGAAAGCGAACCCACCTCATATGCTTCCAGCGACTCAGGATCAATACTGATCGTGCCAGCATCGATATCATCCTCAGCACCCGATATCGGTGTACGGAGAAGGACGTCGTTCTCGCCTTCAAGTCCAACGAATGCTACAAACTGGTCTCTACGCTCCAGCTGCTCAGTATCAAGCAGCATGAGCACCCAGTCATGGGCTGCGCTCAGCTCTATTGAAAAGCTTCCGTCGTCCCCAATTGCTGTAGTCTTCGCACCCTCAAGCGCGCCCCGGTCTGCCCGGAACGGATAACGGATCGGTACCGCCATCACGGTGTTCGCTGAAACGCCGCCCTCATCTGCGGCCGAGATAGCTTGCGTCCCAGATACCTCCGAGGATAGAATCCCGCTGTATGCCACAACCCCGGAAGAAGCACCGGTGGCAGAACCTCCACTCGAAGAACCACCTAAGATGTTGTTACAACCGCCGACAAGCACTGTGAGGGCGGCAGCGGCCAGCACAATCATCGATCTATAACGCTTTCTCATGATTTGGTTAGGCTCCTTATATTATTGATCCCGGCGGAACCAGAAACCGAAGTTTCGCCGTAGGCGCGAGTTGCTATGCTAACTCCCAAGATCTTATGGTGTGTGTTATCTGCGTCCTCAGGTATATCTTCTGAATCTCGATACCAGTAATGATTGATGTGCGGGTGGTCAGGAGTGATGGAAAAGTTCCACTCGTAGGCATCGTCGATCTTATCC
>PXEI01000487.1 GCA_003564775.1 Spirochaetaceae bacterium | reverse complement strand
GACCTATGCCGACCGCATTCTAGGCTTACGTCACGGAGTCATGATTTTTGACGGGAATCCAGGAGATCTGACCGAGGACTGGCTGGAAAAGATCTACGCCGGGCATGAAGACGACCTGAAAAAGCAAATGAAGGTAGCACCAGCGGAGCAAGAAGATGAGTAATGCTCCCGAACACTACACCTGGAGACGGCCTCACTTCATAGAGACGCCGTATATTCGCTACGGTCTCCTCGTGCTGGCACTGGTCTATCTGGCTTTTGCGCTCAACACGGTACAGATCAACCCACAACGTATAATGGCGGGTATACCACGGGCGGTTCAGATGTTCAGCGGCGCATTCCCGCCGGACTTCCAGGCCCGCGGTGGGCTCATTATCAGTGGCTTCATTGAAAGCATTCAAATGACGCTTATTGCTACGGCAGCCGGTGTGCTCCTGAGCATTCCTATTGCCTTCATGGCCGCAAAGAATATTGCTATTAAGCCAGTTTACGTTCTGGGTCGACTCATAGTAGTTGTCATGCGCAGCTTACACCCGGTCGTCCTTGCGGTTATTTTTGTCTCGGCAGTTGGGTTTGGTGCCTTTGCTGGTATCCTCACTCTGGTGCTGTACACAGTGGGCTTTGTTGGAAAACTGCTCGCGGAAGCCATAGAGGAGATCAAGTTTGGCCAGGTTGAGGGTATCCGCTCCACTGGTGCAGGCTACCTGCCTGTGCTCACATACGCCGTACTTCCTCAGATAATGCCCCGTTTGATAGGACTCTCCATTTATCAGCTGGACATTAACCTGCGTGCCTCCGCAATAGTTGGAATTGTTGGCGCTGGCGGCATTGGAGGCACCCTCAACACGGCCTTTGGCCGTTATGACTACTCCACTGCATCTGCAATTCTGTTGGTAATGATCGGTATCATACTGGTAACAGAGGGCATTAGCGGTCGTTTACGGAGGTTCACAAAATGAATGACAACACAAAGTCCGTAAGCCCGTCTCTCACAGATGGAGAACACTTTGACTGGGTGCGATATAGTCGTGCCGAACGCATAGCTAGGAGCTTTGGGTACGTGGCGGCTGCGGTGCTCCTCTACTGGGCGCTCTCCACGGTGGACGTGTTCTGGCCGTGGGTATGGACAGCACCCGCCCAGCTCAGCGACATGATGTTTCGCATGTTTCCTCCGTCCCTCGTACAGCTGAACCCAATCCTTTTCGCTCTGGTCGAGTCTATAAATATTGCGGTTCTGGGTACGATTGTAGCGGTGGTTCTGGCGCTCCCCATTGCCTACCTGGGAGCGCAGACCGTCACGCCCAACAAGGCAACATTATGGTTTGCCAGAGTCATAATTGTCGGTACCCGCTCGGTAGACACCCTTATATGGGCACTCATATTTGTGGCTATTCTTGGTCCCGGGCCATTGGCCGGAATCCTGGCGGTTGCATTCAGGTCCATAGGCTTTTTGGGCAAACTGATAGCGGAAGCCATTGAGGAAATTGACTGGGGTCCGGTGGAGGCCATGCAGGCCGCAGGCGCATCTCGCGCGCATATCATCACGTATGCAATTGTCCCGCAGATAGTTCCGAGCTTCTGGGCTATCACCATTCTGCGGTGGGATATCAATATCCGTGAGTCTACGGTACTTGGGCTGGTTGGCGCAGGCGGAATAGGCCTCATTTTTCAGGGCGCTATTGATACCTTCAGGTGGAACACGGTGTCGTTGGTACTCATTGTCATTGTTATGGTGGTGTTTGCCGGTGAGCTGGTAACCAGCGTGGTTCGGCGCAAACTATTATAGTGTTTCGCTTTAGGATGGAACTGTGATCGGTCCTGGTTTGGCACTTGCAACGTTGGCCTTAGTTGTGTACGCCGGGAGCGCGCTTGTGGCAACCGGAACCTTTGGGCCAGTCGAGACCGTAGACACTGAGCAGATTCTGGTAACCATAATTCTTGGGTTGTGGGTGCTTGGTTTCCTGTATGCGTCACTGCGTGAATGTAAGTCGCGCCCGGCGGCGGCCTCTTTGCTTGAGTTTCCCACCGATGTGCGGAGCTTCTTTGCGGTATTTGTGGGTGCCGTGCTGACCTACTGGCTGAGCGTTGACTTAGGGTTGGGAGCCGTGGTCGCCTCAGCGCTACTTGGCCTGTGTGCAGCCTTGCTGTTCAAACCTCAGGCGGTGCCCGCGTTTGCCGGTTCCTTTGTCGGCATGGCTTCACCCGAACTCTTTGGATACTCCGGAATCGTTCTTGCCGGGGTGATTGCTGGCTTGGTTTTTGTTGCGGGCAAGCGGATTTTCAATGGCTACGGTGGCAAACTGGGCACGACTGCGTGGGCTGGCTGTCTGCTGGCCTCCCTCATTTTGGGACGGCCGTTGTTGAGTGCCCCGGTGCCTACCTGGGACCTTGGGTGGCTTCTGGTTCTCTACAGCGTTGTGGGTGCGGTACTCACCTTTGTTCTCAGTGTCCGTTTTTCCCTGGGCCCGGTTATGGCGTCCTCGCTGGTAGGCCTGGCCGCCGGACTGCTACTCCCCTATTTTCACGGGCCTGTACCGGGAACTACGCTTGCCGTAATGGCGTTCTGTGCCTCTTTCGCTGGAATGAGCGGTACTGTCAGGTTTCAACGCGCGTACTGGATGGTTCCCGCAGGAGTTATCTGCGCACTGGCGTTTATGTACTCGGCGCCGTTCCTGGG
>PXEI01000204.1 GCA_003564775.1 Spirochaetaceae bacterium | reverse complement strand
CCGAAGTACCAATCAGATTTGCCGTGGTGCCCCATGTCCGGTTTACGAACTCTGTATCGGCAGGAGCTGCCTCCATGAAGCGCCAGCCGTCGGTGTGGTAGTTGGGGTTTTCGTAGAAAATCCAACCCCCACTGGGGCCAACTGCTCCGAGAAGCTCGCCACCGGGAATGTGGTGGGCGCCTACACCCACCGGAACGCTCCCATCCCCCCGGCTTACTCCGGCAATGTCATCCGGGATCTCCGCAATAAAGTTGCGTGACCCGCCTGCCGCAACCAGAGACCGTGCAACTGTATCGGGTTGGAGCCAGGTGTCGCTCTCAAAGGTGTCGGCTACGTAGCTTAAGGCAAATACATCAAAGTTGCCCACTGCATAGGCCCACCCATTCAACTCCGAGATACTTGTATGAGCAGTAGGAGCAAGGTCCTGGAACAGATTTGTGAAGTTCAGGAACAGGTTTCCCTCCAAAGCCTGGAAGCTGCCTGGGCCTGCGCTGCCGTCAAAGTAGATAGCCGAACCGTTTGGTACCCCACCCAGTACAGAGAAGATATTGTTAACCAGGAGTAAATTACCGGAAAGAGCATCAAGCTGGACGAATCCTCTTCCGTTGGTTGTATCGTTTCTGCCGTCATCACGCGTGAAGGTGTTATGTGCCAGTATGACGTCCGGACTTGTAATAAGCCGTACCTCAGGGTGGAGGGCGGCAGCCGCAGCTTCTCCTCCGGGGCGGTACATGACATTATTTACTACTCGGGCCCGAGGACTGTTGGTGAGGTGTAGTCCTACTCGCGCGCCGCCGGTGTCAACTGTGTTGATGCGGTTATTGGTCACAACTGCATCTGGAGCGCCGCTAATGCGCACTGCAGCATGGTTGCTGAAGCCCGGGTTCAGTATGTGTATACGGTTGTCCGACAGGATAAGCGGATCACGATTACTAATTGAGACGGCATCGTAACCATTTGCCAACGAAGTTCCACGGTGCACAATGAGTAAGTCTAACAGACTGAGGTCGCCACCTGAGCCGCTTGTCATTATTCCAAACTGAGTTTCGTTGGCCGTATCAATGAGCACTTGCAGATTCATGAGCCTCACGTTCAACCCTGGGCCGGTTGTCACAGCGGCATTTCCTATGCCACCAGCCGGTGCGCTAATGATGGTTGCAGGGCCGACTCCTTGCAAAGAGACCGACTTGGTCACATTGACAAACTCAGTGTAGGTACCGGCGGCAATCTCTATGAGGTCATCATCAAGCGCAACCTCGTCAATGGCGTACTGAATGCTCAACAGCGGTGTGGCTACCGTTGTTCCACGCTGAATGTTGTTTGTGCCGTTGGTACTGTCTACATAGAGTGTTGTTCCACGGGTAGTGAAAGATTCCGTAGGAGTTGCCACCTCAAAGTCTGCATTCCTGGCAACAAGGTACCAGTCGTAGTTGGTATCTCGTTGGAGTTGCTGTGCAATGCTCAGGGTATACCCACCTGCTGTGGGTTCAATGTTTTCCTGGGTTACCACCGGTGTCCCACCCTGGAGAATGTAGAGGTCAAGTGCGTTAGCCCCAAAGCCCGGATCCCACGCAAAGTTAAGCATGAGGGGCTGGTCTATACTTCCATTTGCGGGCCCTTCAAGACCGGTGTCGCTCAAGGGTGTCACGGGGCCAACAACTGCGAGTCCGGCGGCCGACTCACCAAAACTATTGTATGACCGTACCTCGTAGGTGTAACTTTCTCCTCCGGTGTATGTCCCGTCTGCGTATGATGTAGCTCCTGCACCTAAGGCAGCTATCTCTGCACCGTTTCTGTAAACTCGGAAACCCTCTTCAACGTTGGACTGGTCGGTCCAGCTAAGCTGCACCGAGAAAAAGTTGGGTTGAGTAGCAACAAGTCCGGTGGGCGCACTTGGTGGCTGGGCTATTTCGTTCTCGGTCAGGGCAATGGTCTTGGTAGAGACCAGGGTGTCGTAGACGTGGATAATTTGAATGACGGTGGCTACGTGCTGGTTTTCTGCGTTTCTCAGGTAAACCGCAAGGCGGTAGTAACCGCTTGCTTTGTCGGAGCGGCTGTAGGTTATGCCGTTTGCCACAGGTACGGTATGATCAATAATTTCTTCGGAAGTGCCGCCCGGGTACTGGGCAAAGGTGCTTTGGACCGGGTCATAGTCCTGCACCAAGCCCGCCGGCCAGGTAATGCTTATGGAGATATCGCCCTGCCCCTCGGTTAAGGGGTGCAGCTGCGCGGTGAGAAAGTTGGCACCTTCTGCGATATCTACGGTGAGGCCCGGAATGGTTCGTAGCACAGGCGTCACGCCACTGAGGCCGGTAACCTCTATGTTCCAGAGGCCCAGCGGGATACCCTCTACCGCGGCCGTTGCGCCGGTAATGTCGGACATGCCGATATCGGTGAAGCCATCACGTGTCAGCAGGATGCTGTAGGTGAGTGTAGCGGGGTCAACCGGGTTAGGCGTTACGGTCTGCGCCTCCAGCATCGACCCACCAAACTGTATACTCAGCATGCCGGTTGTGGCACCGCTGGACGGGCTGCTGGCTGAGTCGTCGGCATCGTTGTAGTTGAGAAAGGGGTTGCTACAGGACAGGGTCAGGATCGCCGGGAGCAGGAGGCAGAGGAGAGCTGTGCGGAGCGCGCCACATGTGGGAAGCGCGCGGACTGTGCTACCCGGCATGTTCAT
>PXEI01000286.1 GCA_003564775.1 Spirochaetaceae bacterium | reverse complement strand
TGACGGCCCCGTTGCTGACGCTGAGTATTACCCTGATCGGTATTGCGTTTGTATTCGGCTCCACGCGCTCGATCTCCATCGGTGTGCGTATTGCCATGGGCGTGGCGCTGGCGCTGGTGTTGCAGATCGTGCAACAATTTTTCGGCCCGGCCGGGTTGTTTTTGGGTCTCGCACCGAGTGTGGCGACCCTGATCCCTGTTGTTGCCGCGCTTGGGGTGGGCGCCTGGTTGCTGCGTCGCAATATGTAGCCGCTGGTAAACATCAATGTCGAAGCCTTCCCTGGCTTCCTTTCCAGAGAGTTCCTTAACTTTCGGAACGGGTACCGTTGCTGTAGGTTACCTCTTCTTCGCAGTAACCATCTGACGTATCGTCGATGAACAGCTCTCTTTTCCAATCCAGTTGGAAACTGAAAGAGTCGCTGTCTGCAGTGCCGCTGCCTGTTGCAGTGTACTCCAGACGTTTGCTCCCCAGAGTGACCGAGAATTCCCGATCAAATGTGAGATTGTCTCCATCCATGACTGCATCTGGCCACCAGGCTCTATTGATAAACAGGTCTTCATCGACCACATAAATATTCAAACCAGGACTGCCACCACTGAAGCTTTGACTGTCAGGCGTACAGAACCTTTCCCGGTTGGCACTCGCGCTCCATGTCCCAGTCCATATAGACTCGGTGTCTCCTATCTCTCCACCGGTAATTCTGAAGGCGACATCTGCGGTTACGTCTTCGTCATCCCCATCATGATCCAGAATAAAAACGAGACGCGTGCGGGTGAATTCGTCAACAAGGAATTGAGCGGCTGGAGAATCGTTATCTGGATAGCCTTGATAGGCTGGGTAGGTTTCTACAGTTTGGTAGCGGCCGTTGTGTTCATGGTAGTACTGGACGCGGATATCGACTTTATACATGCCTTCCGCGCCGTCTATGTCCATACGATGCGGATAAACCCGGTAAACGCCAGGATTATTCTCGAAGTAGAAGCGCTCAAAGTCGTCAAGGACATCGACTTCCATCAAGTAGCCTTTGGACTTGTCAAAAGCTATTGGGTTATCCGAATCGGTCGATGCATCATCAATATTGGCATCCGAAGAGCTTCCACTTCCTCCGTTGCCGTTGGAACTACTGTCAGAACTGTCATCACAACCCACTAGCAGGACTGAAAGGGCGAGCACGACAGGGAGATAGAAAGGAACTTTCATTTTTAGAACCTCAATTGAGTTAACTGAACAGTGCGGATAGAGGCGCGAAGCGCTTCCGACTCCAAGGAGGAAAACAACTACACTTTGAGGCTCAGGATTTTCGCCGTTTTCTGCTATCATCCATGAATCTCTGTGAACTTTATTCCTTTGCACTGATCAGAAGTTAATCACCTTCAGATAATGAGTGTCAAGGAAAGTCAAGACAAGAACCATGACACCCAGCACAGCAAAAGGGCAACGCCTACTATCACGCTTCCCCTTGCTGTTCACTCCACTCCCCATCTAAAATGCCCTTAGCGCATTAACCCCCTCACGGAAGACACTCATGAGAATCCTCGTCACCGGCAACGCCGGATTTATCGGCTTTCACACCGTCAAAACTTTGCTGGAGCGCGGTGATGCCGTGGTCGGCATCGACATTGTCAACGACTACTACGACCCGACGCTGAAGGAAAAGCGGCTGGAAATTCTCGAGGAAACTGCCCGCAAGACCGGTAGCGACTATACTTTCATTCGCGCCAACCTGGCCGACCTCGACGCCGTCAATGAGGTCTTCCGCAAGCACTCGTTTGATCGGGTCATCCACCTGGCCGCCCAGGCCGGTGTGCGCTATTCGCTGGAAAACCCGCACAGCTATGTCGAGTCCAACGTCATTGCCTTCACCAATGTGCTGGAAGCCTGCCGCTACGCCGAAGTGCCGCACCTGACCTACGCCAGCACCAGCAGTGTCTATGGCGCCAACACCAACATGCCGTTCAGTGAGCACGAAGGGGTCAACCACCCGCTGCAGTTCTACGCCGCCACCAAGAAAGCCAATGAAATGATGGCGCACAGCTACAGCCACCTGTTCAAACTGCCCACTACCGGCCTGCGGTTCTTCACCGTGTATGGGCCCTGGGGCCGGCCCGACATGGCGCTGTTCAAGTTCACCAAGAACACCCTCGAAGGCAAGCCGATACCGGTGTTTAACCACGGCAACCACACGCGCGACTTTACCTATGTCGACGACATCGTGACCGGCGTCATCAAGGCCAGTGACCAGATTGCCGAACCGAACCCGAACTGGGATAGCGACAAGCCCGATCCGGCCACCAGTAATGCGCCGTTTCGTATCTTCAACATCGGCAACAACAACCCGGTGAAGCTCAGCGCCTATATCGAAGCCATCGAAGAAGCACTCGGCATGAAAGCGGAAAAAGACCTGCTGCCCCTGCAGCCCGGTGACGTGCCCGACACCTATGCCGACAGCACCGCACTGGAAGAAGCCGTCAACTACAAACCGGCCACCCCGGTGAAAGAAGGCGTCGCCAACTTTGTCGCCTGGTACCGCGAGTATTATGGCTAGGCGCGCACAACGTGCCCGGTATTACGAATCGCCCAGGGGACTCGGCTCCTACGGCACGTGATCAGATTATGCCGTAGGAGCGCACTCTGTGCGCGATCCCAGCGCACAACAAGGCAGCGCGCCTACAAATGAGGCTT